>NZ_SGPI01000025.1:0-25123 GCF_004208845.1 Pseudoalteromonas sp. CO348
CTTATTTGGTAAAAGTGTTTTGCAATATCTTTATACCGTACTCTCCCGTTAAGGGGGAGGAGTCCATACATCTCCCACAAACCAAGAAAAGAGCCAAAAATGTGTCTTCACCAAATCCACACCCACAAAAAAGCCGCCCTTTTTACAAAGGGCGGCTTTTCAATATTTGCTAAGTCGCGCTAAAGCGCGACCTACAAACCCTTACGCGTCGCGGTAAGTATCAACCGCTGGGCAAGAACAAATTAGGTTACGGTCGCCGTATACGTCGTCGATACGGGTTACCGTTGGCCAGAATTTGTCTTTTGCTACGCTTGGTACTGGGAATGCCGCGTAGAAGCGATCGTATGCACGGTTCCAGTCGTTGCTGAGTACGTCTGCTTGCGTGTGTGGTGCAAATACTAATGGGTTATCTTCGATAGACCATTCGCCTGATGCAATCTTGTCGATTTCACCTTTGATAGAAACCATGGCTTCGATAAAGCGGTCGATTTCTACCTTAGACTCAGATTCCGTTGGCTCAACCATAAGTGTGCCCGCTACTGGGAACGACATTGTTGGTGAGTGGAAGCCGTAGTCTTGTAGACGCTTAGCAACGTCCATTTCGGTAATGCCTGTGGCTTCTTTCAGTGGGCGAAGGTCAACAATACATTCGTGAGCAACGCGGTCGTTACGGCCACGGTATAGAATTGGGTAGTGCTCGCTCAACTTAGCCGTTAGGTAGTTAGCGTTCACGATTGCCATTTCTGTTGCTTGTTTTAGGCCTTCGCTGCCCATCATCGCGATGTATGCCCACGAGATAGGTAGAATAGCAGCAGAGCCGTAAGGTGCCGCAGAAACCGCGCCGTTACCTACGTTTGTGCCTTCTACGTTGATCACGCTGTGGTTAGGCATAAATGGCGCTAGGTGCGATTTAACACCGATAGGACCAACACCTGGGCCACCGCCACCGTGTGGAATACAGAATGTTTTGTGTAGGTTTAAGTGTGATACGTCAGAGCCGATTGAACCTGGGCTAGTTACCCCAACCTGCGCGTTCATGTTTGCGCCGTCCATGTATACTTGGCCGCCGTGCTGGTGCACGATGTCGCATACTTCACGGATAGATTCTTCGTATACACCGTGTGTAGACGGGTAAGTGACCATGATGCACGATAGGTTTTCAGCTACGTCTGCGGCTTTCGCGCGTAGGTCTTCCATATCGATGTTACCGTTTTTATCACAGTCAACCACAACCACTTTCATGCTTGCCATTTGTGCAGACGCAGGGTTTGTACCGTGCGCTGAACTTGGGATCAAACAGATGTTACGGTGGCCTTCACCGCGAGACTCATGGTACTTACGGATCGCGATAAGACCTGCGTATTCACCTTGTGCACCTGAGTTTGGCTGTAGTGATACTGCGTCGTAACCTGTGATGTTCACAAGCCAGTCATGCAGCTCAGTCATCATGATCTTGTAACCTTGTGCTTGATCGATTGGGCAGAACGGGTGTAGCTCTGCAAACTCAGGCCAAGTTACTGGGATCATTTCAGCGGTTGCGTTTAGCTTCATGGTACACGAGCCCAATGAGATCATTGAGTGGTTTAGTGCTAAATCTTTGTTTTCAAGACGCTTGATATAACGCAGCATCTCGGTTTCGCTGTGATAGCTGTTGAAGTTTGCGTGCGTTAAAATTTCGTCGTCGCGCACTAGGCTTGCAGGAATACCTGTGATGTTCTCGCCTGATACTTGTGCGTCTAACGCATCTACATTTAGGCCGTGGTCGTCGCCTAAAATGATGTCGAATAGCTCAGCTACGTCTGCACGCGTTGTGGTTTCGTTTACTGCAATTGAGTATTCGCCGTTGTGGTTAAGGGCAAAGTTCACGCCTTTTGCTACTGCACGCGCCACAACCGCTTGCTTGTCAGCGTCGTCCGCTTTAACGGTAATGGTATCAAACCATGTATCGTGCTTAAGTGCCACGCCTTTTGCTTTAAGACCCGTAGCAAGAATGCTTGCAAGGCGATTAATGCGCTCAGCGATGATCTTAAGACCTTGAGGACCATGGTAAACCGCGTAAAACGCAGCCATGTTCGCAAGTAACACCTGTGCAGTACAAATGTTTGAGTTGGCTTTTTCACGGCGGATGTGCTGTTCACGAGTTTGCATCGCCATACGTAGCGCGTCGTTACCTAAACGGTCTTTAGACACACCAATAATACGGCCTGGTAGTGAACGCTTGTAAGCATCACGCGTAGCAAAGAACGCCGCGTGTGGGCCGCCGTAACCCATAGGTACACCAAAACGCTGTGCAGAACCAAGTACTACGTCTGCACCTAGTTTACCAGGTGCTTTAAGTAGCATTAAGCTCATGATGTCTGCGGCAACACAGGCAATCGCTTTTTTGTCTTGTACTTGTGCGATTAGGTCAGTAACGTCAACCACTTCACCTGATGTTGTTGGATATTGGAATAGCGCACCAAAAATCTCGTGGTTAGCAGCGTCGCTAGCAGGACCTACTACTACTTCAAAACCAAACTGCTCAGCACGCGTAGATACTACATCGATAGTTTGTACGTGTACGTCGTCGGCAATAAAGAAGATGTTTGCTTTTTTCGCTTTAGATACACGTTTTGCAAGCGCCATTGCTTCTGCCGCTGCGGTGGATTCATCAAGTAGTGATGCACTGGCTAAGTCTAGGCCGGTAATGTCCATAGTCAGCGTTTGGAAGTTAAGTAGTGATTCCAAGCGACCTTGCGCAATCTCTGGCTGATAAGGGGTGTAAGCAGTGTACCAACCCGGATTCTCAAGTACGTTACGTAGGATAACGTGAGGTACGTGAGTTGGGTGGTAGCCTTGACCGATATAAGATTTGAAAACCTTGTTTTTGCTTGCTACTGATTTCAGGTAACTTAGGGTTTCCACTTCTGTGCGGCTTTCACCGATCTGTAAGCCCTCTTCTAAACGAATTGAAGCAGGTACAGTTTGACCGATCAGCTCTTCAACACTAGATACTCCAAGAGCGCTTAGCATCTCGCTCACCTGTGCTGGGCTTGGCCCGATATGGCGGCGGATAAAATCTTGCTTTTGCTCTAACTGTTCAAGAGATTTGGCGTTTGACATTAGTCCAGGTTCCTATGATCCAAATGAAAAAGGTGAATACTGTTTTTATCTAAATGAGATACCTTGGTAACGGCAGTATTCTAAAAACATTGGCATGATCTCGTCATACCTTGAGCAAGCACCCTTGCTCAAAAAGCAACAATAAAAGCCCCTAAAAAGGGGCTTTTATTACTATCAACAAATTAGTCTTCGTCGATTGAATTTGCGTAGCCTTCAGCGTCTAGTAGGTTATCTAGCTCAGACTCATCAGACGCTTTAATTTTGAACAACCAACCGTCACCGTATGCATCGTTGTTTACAGTTTCAGGCGCATCTTCTAGGTCTTCGTTGATTTCAACGATAGTACCGCCGATTGGTGCATAGATGTCTGACGCTGCTTTTACAGACTCAGCTACCGCGCAGTCTTCACCCGCGTCAACTTCATCATCTACGTCTGGTAATTCAACGAATACCATGTCGCCTAGAAGTTCTTGTGCGTGCTCAGTGATACCAACAGTGTATATGCCGTCACCTTCAGCGCGAACCCACTCGTGTGAAGTAGCGTACTTTAACTCGCTAGGAATGTTGCTCATTTTTTTGTTCCTTTGGTCGGTTGCGATGTCACCCCGTGAGCGACATCAATGTTATTCTATTTATTATCTATAAAAACTAGATAATTGACTTGCCGTTGCGAACGAAGCTTGGCTTAACTACTTTAACATCAACTAGCTTCTTACGCATTTCAACTTGTGCAGTCTCGCCAATTGAACGAGGTACACGCGCAAGCGCTACACTGAAGCCTAAAGTTGGTGAGAATGTACCAGAAGTGATAACACCTTCGCCACCTTCTACGATAACTTTAGAACCACCACGTAATACGCCTTTGCTTTCTAGGACTAAACCTACCAGCTTATCAGTGCTTTGCTCTGCACGCTGTTTAGTGATAGCTGCACGACCGATAAAGTCACGCTCCTCTGGCTCCCATGCAATTGTCCATGCCATGTTCGCTGCAAGTGGAGACACCGTCTCGTCCATGTCTGAGCCGTAAAGGTTCATGCCCGCTTCTAAACGTAGCGTATCACGTGCACCTAGGCCAGCTGGACGCACACCTGCGTCTAATAATTTTTGCCATAAGTCCGCCGCACCGTCGTTGTGCACTACGATCTCATAACCCTCTTCACCAGTGTAGCCTGTTGTTGCGATAAATAGGTCGCCAGCTTGCACACCAAAGAATGGCTTCATGCCTTCAACAGCCGCTTGTTGTTGTTCGTCTAGGATAGTTGCTGTTTTTGCTTTTGCGTTTGGACCTTGTACCGCAATCATCGCGTACTCAGGACGCTCAGTAACTGTCACTTCAAAATCTGCTGCTACCGCACCGATATGTGCAAGGTCTTTTTCGCGTGTTGCAGAGTTAACTACTAGGCGATATTGCGTTTCAGTGAAGAAGTAAATGATAAGGTCATCAATCACGCCGCCCTGCTCGTTTAGCATGCCTGTGTATAGCGCCTTACCAGCCACAGTAAGCTTAGCTACATCGTTTGCAACTAGCTTTTGTAAAAATGCCTTTGCGTCTACACCTTCGATATCAACAATCGTCATGTGTGAAACGTCAAACATGCCCGCGTCTTGACGCACCGCGTGGTGCTCTTCAATTTGTGAGCCATAATTGATTGGCATTTCCCAACCGTGGAAGTCTACCATTTTCGCGCCAGCTTCTAGGTGCTTCGCGTGTAGTACTGTTTTAGAAGTCATACTTATCCTTCACTTTTTTACTCAGCCGCCATCGGTTGGCGCTGAGGGGGTTATTGTTATCGCGCTTACGATAACTGCACGGAATTTATGAAACGAGTTTAAAACCAGCGTCAGTGAGCGTCGTTTGCCACTTATCTAATACAGCAGCTTGCGCAATCAACTGATACTGTTGCTGTTCGTCCACCAGCAAGGTCGTAATAAATACTTCACCGCTTTGCTTACCATAGCAGGCATTTTTATCTGAGATCCTAAGGCCTGGCGTTAACGTAAAGTCACTGACTAAACGCTCAAACGCAAGCTCACCGCTTATGGTGGCAGCAACTAAATCATGACGGCGAACCAGTTCAATATCAAACTCGTCAGCATGGCTATCAATCAGTGTTGCCAGCTCAGCGGCTGCGCTTTCACTTACGACAAAACGGTAAGCCGTTTCACTAAAATAGTACACGGCGAAATTTTCGCCACTGTCTAGTTTGCCTTGAAAACCTAAACCCGGTGCCATTAACTTATTCAAGTTAAGTGCAAGAATTTGGCTTAAGAAAGGCGTGGTCTCAAAGCCGCTGAAATCGAGTACAACAACAGCATCAGTTGGCATGTAATGGTTTTGCGCCGGAACACTGCCCTGACGGTGCTTTGCAAAGATAATTGGCGTGACGCTCATGGCACTACCTTAGTGAAATTTCGATGAGCAAAAGTATAAGGATGCGCAAACTCAACAACAAATTGTATTTACTTATCAATTGATAAATAATATTAATGTACTTGGGTTTTATAAATTGCATTTCCTTATATGAAAAACTTATCAATTGATGGATTAAGAACGCTGGTCACTGTGGTCGATGTCGGTGGATTTGCCAAGGCTGGTGAACTGCTTGGCTTATCTCAACCTGCTGTTAGCTTGCAAATCAAACGTTTAGAAGACATGCTAGGTTGCAAGCTGTTTAAAAAACAGGGCCAAAGGCAGGTGTTGAATCAATATGGTGAGCTACTTTTGCCTCTAGCCAAACAAATGCTGCAGCAGAACGATGCAATTATTCAGCAATTTACCTCTGAGAGTGTGACAGGCCGAGTACGTTTAGGCATTCCCAGCGAATTTGCAGCACGGATCTTACCTTCTATTATTGGTGATTTCGTTTCTTTATATCCTGATGTTGCATTAGAAGTTAAATCAAGATTGAGTAAACACTTACTTTCTGTAGTAAGGCAAGACCAGTTTGATTTGGTGCTAGCGCTTAATGAAGAACTCTCATCCTCTAAATATCCAGTCTTTATGCAAGATCAATTAGTTTGGGTTGGCGATTTATCGCTTGCGCAGCATTCGGTTGTCACTTTAGTCACCGCGCCGGAGGGCTGTATTTATCGCCGCCGCGCTATCGAAGCGCTGCAGCAAGTTGGATTACAATACCGGATTGTATATAGCAACGCCGATTTAACCGGCCTTACTGCCGCTTTAAAAGAAGGGCTCGGGATCACTGTGCTGGCCAAAAGCACCGTGCCAGCAGAGCTGCCTTATCAGACCCAAACTCAGGTATTACCCGAACTAGGCCAAATCGGTATCAGCCTAGTCAAAAACACCCAAGAATCCGCCCACGCGGTTGATAAACTCGCTGAGTTTATCGCATTGAGGTTAGGTTAAAAGATCGCGATGTAAAATCGCTCCCACCAACAATATAAAACCTCTGTGGGAGACGCCTTATGCGGCGATCTTTTTATTTACCGCCTATCGCTTCTTTGGCGAACAGGTGTTTGATTGGGCCGAGGTTGTCGACCAAGCTCAGGCCCACACCGCGTATTAGCTTTTTAAGCGGATGGTTGCCTTCAAACAGCTCTTTAAGCCCTTGCATCATGGCAATATGCTTTTGGGCATCTGCTTTTCTGCTGCGCTCATATTGGCGCAGTATCCGTGTGCTGGCAAATTGCTCTTGCGGTGCTGATAACAAGGTGATCAGATAGGCAGCGTCTTTTAGCCCTAAATTCATGCCAAGGCCTGCAAGCGGGTGAATGGTGTGTGCCGCGTCGCCCATTAAAACGATCCGCCCTTGCATCCATTGTTTTGCATAGCGCATAGTCAAAGGAAAAACATGTCTTTCGCTAATCAATTCACACACACCGCACTGCATATCAATTGCAGCACTCAACGCTTTATTAAACGCCTCGACCGGCATGGCTTGTAGCTGCTTTGCTTTATCCGGTGCGGTTGACCATACAATTGAATGAGTATGTGGATCATCTAGCGGCAAAAAGGCCAACGGTCCATCAGGAAGGAACACTTGTCTTGCTGTTGCATCATGTGGCGCTGCGGTTTTTATCGTTGCAACCAGCGCATGGTGATCATAATCCCAATACGTGATTGGCATATTAAACTGCTGGCGAATAGCCGAACGTGCACCGTCAGCCGCCACTACCAACTTGGCCATCACAGGTTCACCAGTCGCTAAGGTTAGCAACACATCTGTGTCTGTTTGATGCAAGCTTTGGTATTTTGTGTTCCACATCAGTTTGGCCGATTGCTGTGTTTCAAGTGCTGTTAACAACGCATAGCGAATGGCATCGTTTTCAATGATGTGACCAAGCTCAGGTAAGTCTAGCGAGACATTATCAAAGGCGATTTTACCAAAACTGTCTTTATCGCGTACATCCATACGAGTATATGCCGCGGCGCGCTGCGCTTTAATATCAGGCCACACGCCCAAGCGCTCAAATAAAGCCTGACTTGCAGCGCTTATCGCACTCACGCGTGCGCTGTATTCTTGTGCCAATGGTGTTGGTTTTTCACCACTGTCTAGCACTAATACCGAGATATTTTGCTGCGCAAGCCCCAGCGCCAGCGTTAAACCAACACATCCACCACCAACAATACAAACTTGAACTTGTTGCATGCCAACTCCTTTATCCTTTATATCCCATCAATTGCTTGGCCAGCGGCGCTCTTGCTGTTTTGGACAGCGCCATGGTGAGTAGACCTAAACTACGACCTAAGGCTAAAGTTCTTGATGAGTTTGAAAATAGTCGAACGAGCGCATCGGTTAATGTCATCACCGTATTTATATCTTGCGCTCGCGCCAGTTGATAAGCACGCGTAAATTGAAAACTTCCCCACTCTTCAAGCGTATTTGCCTGACATTGTGAGGTTAGTACTTGAATATCTCGTAGACCCAAATTAAAGCCCTGTCCTGCAATGGGATGAATGGCATGCGCCGCATTGCCAATCACCACCACGCGATGATGTGTGAGTTGCTCTACTCGCCCAAGCACCAGCGGATAGCTTGCTCTCATGCCCACTTGCACAAAGCGCCCGGCGCGATAACCAAAGGCTTGCTGCAATGCTGCTAAAAACTCGTGTGCTGTCATCGCTTCAAACTCGCTGAGGTGCTCATTTGGCATACACCACACCAGCGAATAACGATTATCACTCATTGGCAGAAGTGCCATCGGGCCATGTTCGGTAAAACGCTCGAACGCCTGACCACCATGAGCCGTGTCGATTTGCACATTGGCAATCAATGCACCTTGCTCGTAGCCTATGCTATCAAAGCCGATATTGAGCTTAGCCCGCGTGGGAGATTGCGCGCCATCCGCAACAACCAGTAATCGACTTTGTAATTGCTCGCCATTATCGAGCGTCAGTTCAACCTGCTCTGGTTGTTGATGTATATGCGCCACTTGGTTTGGGCAAAACAGTGCAATATCAAGATTGCTCAACTGCTCGTGTAAAAAGCTGCCATAAGGATTGACTTCAACCACATAGCCTAACGCTTTTTGGTTGTAGTCTTCAGGATTGATCCACGCTTTACCAAAGTGACCTCTGTCAGAAACATTCACTTGTGTAATTGGCTCAACGTACTGCCACTCGGGATTAAATAGATTTAGCTCGCCCAAAAATGCGACCGATTGCGCAGCAAGCGCAATACTACGGTCGTCAAAACTTGGATGCTGTTTACCTTTTGGCGCAAAGGCTTCAATAACCGCAATCTTTGCCTGCGGAGAGACTTTTTTTATGGCGATGGCGGCGCTGGCTCCTGCCATACCCCCACCAACCACGACGACATCAAACTGTTGCACGCAAAGTGTCCACTAGTTATTCATTAATGCTTCTATTTCTGCGATGGTTTTTGGCACCAGTGCGGTTAAGTTTTCATAACCTGACTCGGTGACCAACAGATCATCTTCGATACGAATGCCAATTCCTTTATACTCGTCAGGAACTTGCGCATCTTCGTCAAAATACAGACCTGGCTCAATGGTAAGTACCATGCCAGGTTCAAATGGACGATCCGCTTCATCTAACTTGTATTCACCGACATCGTGAACATCAAGACCTAGCCAATGACCTAAACCATGCATGTAAAATGCTTTGCATGCCTGCGCTTCTAGGAGTTCGTTAACGTCGCCCGCAAGAATGCCTAAATCTACTAGTCCTTGAGTCAATACAGTCATCGCCACTTGATTGGCTTTGACTAATGTACCACCCGGTTTTACTTCACCAAAGGCCGCATTTTGCGCCGCCAATACCAACTCATAAATCTTACGCTGCGCATCAGTAAACTGGCCGTTTACAGGGAAAGTGCGAGTTATATCAGCCGCATAGCCTTCAAGTTCACAACCCGAATCAATCAGTACTAAGTCGCCGTCCTGTAGCGCATCACAGTTGTCGGTGTAGTGTAAAATCGTCGCATTGATGCCGCTGCCAACAATGGTGCCATAGGCTGGGTGACGCGCACCGTTCATTGCATAATGATGATGAATTTCGGCTTCAAGCTGGTATTCCGTCGCGCCCGGCTTTGCAAACTGCATCGCGCGTTTGTGCGCCTCAGCACTAATTCTGCCCGCTTCGCGCATAATGGCGATTTCAGCATCCGACTTAAATAAGCGCATTTCATGGACGAGTGGACGAATATCTTTGATGATCTCAGGGGCACGATAGCCCTTTTTCGGTGCGCCACGCAATGTACTCAGCAACTGCCAAACCTTATCATCAAAGGCGCTATATGTGCCTTGCCCGTAAAATAGTACCTTGCGACCATTCACAAGATTTAAGAGCTCGTCATCAAAGTCACTCAATGCGAAGGTCTGGTCGAGTTCAAGTTGCGATTTAGCTTGCTCGTAGCCCATCCGGCGACCATGCCAAATCTCAGCAACCTTATCTTTATTACGACAAAACAGCGTAGACTGCGCATTGCCGTCTCTGTCTTTCGTAAGCACCAAAACCGCATCCGGCTCTTTAAATCCCGTCAGGTAAAAAAAGTCACTATCTTGGCGAAACGGAAATTCGGTGTCGCGGCTACGGGTTAACTCTACGGCCGCAGGAATAATCGCTACGGCGTTGTTATCTAATGCCGCAATAAGACGCGCACGGCGTGCTACAAACTCGCTGTTTTTTATCATAATTAATGTATCGTCTTTGATGTACTAACGGACTGGGGCTCTTTACCCATTTCAGCAAAGCATAACAATGTAGAAACACGCACATATTCTACCACTTCGAGCAGTGCTTCTTTATCGTCGTTGCTGTCTTCAAAACCAGTATCAAGCTTAGTTATTTCGCTAAAATCGTTAATCACTTCTTTAACATCTGCAGATAACTTACCGTAATCTTTTTGCTTTAAACCAAAGCCTAGTAAAAAGCCTGATACCCAAGCAATCAGCGCGTTAGCTTGGTCATGTAATGACTCGTCCTCTGGCGGCAAGTAAAGTTCAAACTGGAACTCACCGTCGTTAAAGTGCTCGGCAACTTGTTTATATAAATCGATGCAAAACTCTCTAATTGGCGCTGAAAATTTTTGACCGTCGTTAAATACGTCGCTCAATAGCCCTAAATACTCTGAATCTTCGATATTCAGACCACAGGCCAATAGCCCAGAAATGGTGCCGTGAACTTCGGCAGGGGCAATAAATAATTCGTGTTTTTCTAATAGCAATTGAGCTTGCTGGTAGTCTTTGAATTCGCTCATAAATACATTCCCAAGCAATTGATACTCCAATGCTACCACCGCAGCCTTTGCAACTCCAACGAATTGTATGATCAGCCTCAAGGCTGCTTTAGATTTCACCAATTTGGTGAAATAGATATGGCGAATGAATGGGTGTGTAAGAGATAAAGGGGTTGCAGAGCAAGTCCACAATCCCATTAAACTAGCTGGATTGGCTTTATTTACCGCTTGCGTTGATCTTTATAAGTTCAGACAGCGTTTCTGGATTTTGTGCCATAGCCATGGATAGCTGTTGCCCAAGCGCCATAATGTTTTGGCTTTGTGGTACGGTCACAGAAATTGACAGCGACTCCATTCCAGATACAAAGCCAGTGATTGCATCTTTTAACTCTTGCGGCATCGGTGAATACATTAACTGCTGTGCTACCATCGCTTCAAAGTCAACTTTGGACATCCCTTGCTGTGCAAGTTCGGCATCCAAAAGCTGTGCTAAGTTGCCATCGTTATTAATATTAAAGCTCATTGATTTTAGCTCTAGTGACTGCATTGCTAACATCATTTGTGATTGCAGCTGAAGTTCTTTCTCTAGACTTTGAGTATCATCTTGAGCCTGTAACCCAGCCAATGAAGCTTCCATAAATGCTTTACTATTATCAAAAGCCGCGTCAAAAGAAGTCTTCAAAATACCATCCGCCGCAGTCACAAATTTAAATTCACTAGCACCAGAAGATTCATTGTAAGCAAGGCTCGTTTTTAACTGATAAGTTGCACCGACTAAGTCTTTTGACATACCTTGTGTAAGTTCGGCAGCCTCTTCTGTTAACTTTAAACCAACTAATTCAAGCTCAGAATAAGGGCTAATTTTATCTTGTTGGTATCCCAACACATTTAGCTTATCGATAGTGAACAGCCGCTTACCTTGTTCCGTTTCTGATATCGTTAGATCGCTGATTTCAACACCACGTGTAAACAAATCTACTGAACTGTTGGCAAACTTCACTTCGAGGCCACTGTCTTGTTCGAAGTTTTCTATCTGTTTGGTGATCTCTTGTTTCACTTGCTCATTTACATAATAGTTTGCGCCAACATACCCTGCGCCTGCTAACACCACAACGGCAACTGCTAATGTGGACTTATTCATATTTCACTCCATTATTTAAAAAAGTGCCTCAAGCGCTTCGCTAAGGCTAGAGACGGCAACAATTTCCATCCCTTCAATATTTTCTTTTGGTTTATTTGCTTTTGGTACAATTGCTCTTGTAAATCCATGCTTAGATGCTTCACGCAACCGCTCTTGCCCACTTGGCACAGGGCGGATCTCACCTCCTAACCCCACCTCACCAAATACCACCAGCTGCCTGTCTAACGTTTGGTTTTTAAAGCTTGAAACCAGTGCGGCTATTAAGGCTAAATCAGCGCTGGTTTCGGTCACTTTGACACCGCCAACAACGTTTACAAACACATCTTGATCCGACACCTGCAAACCGCCGTGACGATGCAATACCGCAAGTAGCATGGCTAAACGATTTTGTTCCAAACCAACAGTAACGCGACGAGGGTTGGCGAGCTGCGAATAGTCTACTAGTGCTTGGACTTCCACGAGTAATGGTCGCGTACCTTCCCAAATAACCATGACTAATGAGCCTGGTGTTTGCGCTTCGCCACGATTTAAGAAAATGGCCGAAGGATTGTTTACTTCCTTTAGACCTTGGCTTGTCATAGCAAACACACCCAATTCGTTTACAGCACCAAAACGGTTTTTATTGCCACGTAAGGTTCTAAAGCGACTGTCGGCACTACCTTCCAACAAAATGGAGCAGTCAATACAATGCTCCAGCACCTTAGGGCCGGCCAGTGTACCATCTTTAGTTACATGCCCCACCATGATAATGGCAACCTGATTAGTTTTGGCAAAACGCGTCAAATAAGCAGCGCTTTCACGTACTTGAGAAACCGACCCGGGTGCCGATTGGATATCACTCATGTGCATTACTTGAATTGAGTCGATAACCATAATACTTGGCTTTTCACGAAGCGCGAGCTGACAAATCGTCTCAACATTGGTTTCTGCGAGTGTTTTAAGCTTATTTGTAGGCAGCCCCAATCGTGTCGCACGCATGGCAACTTGTTGCAGCGACTCTTCACCAGTGACATACAGAGTGTTCATGGTTTCGGCAAGGCGACACATGGTTTGCAGCAACACCGTACTTTTACCAGCGCCGGGGCTACCACCAATTAATATTGCACTTCCCGGTACAACACCACCACCAAGTACACGGTCAAACTCTTTAAAGCCTGTTGAAAATCTAGGTAATTGTTCTAGGTTAACTTCATCTAAGGTTTGTACTTTAGCTTCAACAAGACCGGCATAACCTGACGTTGAACCGCCTTGAGGGACTGATTTTGCTGATGGAACGCGAAATTCTGTTACGGTATTCCATGCCTTACACTCTGAGCACTGGCCCTGCCAACGCGCGAATTCGGCACCACAATCACTACATACAAATGCTGTTTTCTTTTTTGCCATAAATTACAGGTATATATCTTGCTTAAACACAATAATAGGTTAAGAATAAACTAATAAAGCGCCAATGTTGACATAATATTGGCGGTGACCCAACTGGTCACATAAAATGAGCGCGTGTAAAACTGTTTATGCCTGAAGATAGATTACAAAAATATCAAAGCTTAATTGAAGATTTAAAGCTGGATCTTGGCGATCCGGCTTTTGATCGCATATTTAAGCAACGTACTGCGGACCTATCCAAGCCGGACCAATTTCTATTAAAAATGGAAATGTCGCGGCTATCTCAGCCCGTGGCACGATTTATTGACCTCAGAGGACAAGTCGCAGGTCAAGTTAAGCCTTATGAATATGAAGGCAAACAGCACTTTATGGATGACTTAGCAATCGAAGTATTCGAGCGGGAAGTCGCTAAACATGGGGGTTATACCCTTGCAGTTTACGAATCCGTAATGAGTACCGACAATAATTATAAGGTCATGCAAAAGCAGGCCAAAGCACGCGAAGAAGAAGTAGAAAAGGACGCGGTCAATCATAATTACACTAAACTAGTCCGTTTCGCGTCGTACGAAAGCCGCTCCGAAGAGCGCATGAATTACTCCATTAAGATCACTGTGGAACTGGCAAAAAATCGCCCTAAGGTTTCCGCTACTACCTCCGATATTTCCCTCAGCGGCGCTAAAATAAAATTACCGACCAATCAACAGGTAGATCCTGGACAAATTATTTCGATCCGCTTAGTGGGTCTCGAGCAAGACTTTGAACTTGGCTTGAAAGAAGGTATTCAGTATGAAGTCGTCGCCGTAGAACCCGGCACAATTGAATACAACCAAGTTCGCTTAAAACGCACATTTATCGAGAAAAACCAAGGTTTTGATGACTTTTTAAATAGTTTTATACACGGTAACAAACGCCGCTATAAGATAAATCTCGACAACACTTTGGATGCCGTCGTTTGTAAAGGCTACGAACAGTATTATTTTCCACGCGTCTGCTCTTTGTTTGTTTTCATCAGTGAGAAACAAAAACAGCTTTATCCAAGCATGGTGCTTACCAACGAAAATAACGCCCATATCAATTACTACTTTGAGGACGAAAGAAAACAATCAGGCCTTTATTCCGTCTTCAACCAAAAACGAATGCAGCGACTGCTTGCGCTTTCTGGCGCGGTAAAAGAAGCGGTATGCCATGTGTTTACTCACTCAAGTCAAGGCAAAATGTACTTTTACTCAGCCTTTGACTTTGAGCTGGAAGAAATGCAGCAACTAAACGATCTGTTCTTTGCCTTTGGCAGCCAAAAAGACAGCTGGCGCACGTTTAAAGTACAACTCATGCCAAGCCATCATGAGGATGCGTTTATCCCGCTTTCGCTTCCCGCAAGTGCAGGCAAAAATGTCGAAAAGCTAAATAAACGCCCCACCCCAAGGGTGCAAGGCTTTATCCAAGACGTGAAATATCTCATGTTACTGACAGATATTGGAAACCCGTCGATCACTGAGCGATTCCAACGCCTGAGTTACGAACAAAGTTTAGTTAATCAGTTAAAGAAGTTCGGTCACGGCAAGTCAGCCACTCCTCCTCCGCTTGAGGTGGTTGCGTTAGAATACGTTAACTTGCGTGCACACAGGCGCTACCTTTATAAAACCAATGTCGTCGTTCATATTGATGGTCAAGGCACGTTCAACTGCGTTACCCGTGATTTTTCTGTCATGGGTTTACAAATAGAGTGCGGCCAAGAAATGCCGCTGAGTAAAGGTGACTCAATACACTTAGACTTAGTCGATTTGCAGAGACTGACGAAACAGCACAATTTAACGAATTTGCGCTATGAAGTAATGATGGTCAATAAAACTAAAACTATCATTAACTTGAAAGTGCAGAAAATAGGTCAACTCGACCATTCTGCCATGGGGTTCTTTAAAGCCCTTATTGAGAGCAACAAAGACAAGCTGGTTGCTTGTGATGAAGCGCCAAAGGTGCCGGGGCTATCACTTGCACTGCGTAACATGGTGACTAAATCCGTTTGTCAGTTTCCACTTTATTTACATAAAGAAACTTCACATAATGCGGTGGGAGCAATTGGACAGGGGCTTTACCCGACATCCCTTCACCACTTATTGCATTCGTTTAGCGATAATGACGATAACACCTTGGACGCCAAAGCCGTTTTCCCCGACCGTTTCGTCGAAGAAAAGCTCACCGAAATTCTAAAAACAAAATCGCGACAGGATAAACCACTCAAATACTTGGTGTTTATTAAGTTTGATCCAAACCAAAGCAGTCAACATGAAGCGGTAGGTGCGCAAGTTATTGCCCATGAAGAGGCCATTGATAGCCTGTATTTGTATGCTAAAAAAGCACTACGCAATGACCTACTCTTTGTCTATCAGCTTTATGTATCAAAAACCGGCCGCCCAGATATGGATTATCTTGCGAATGAGCTGCGCTATGTAAGCCACTATGCAATCCACAAAGCAAAAGACCTAGAAGAAGCGCTTTGGTCGGTAACTGGGGTGTGTGATTTGATAGATGTTACAGAATATGTGGTTCGAAACATGGGCTTTGATGCGCCGCTTGTTACCAAAATGGAAGAGCAGAAAAAGCGCTGGTTAGAGGCCAATTTTAAACACTGATTTCAACTGCTCCATATGCCCTTACAGTATATGGAGCATTTGTTATAAAGGTGTGTAATTTGCAGCTAGGGCTACTCCACCCAACCAAATAGGGTTAATACTGCGATAATCACGAGATAAAACAAAATATTACGTTTCACGAGGCGCATCATACAGCTTGCTTCAAAAGTACAACCTAAAAACTGTTGCTCAATTTGCTCAGCCGCAAGTGCAGTGCTTGTGACGATTTGACGATTTGTGGTTTTAAAATCTAGCACATACTTCAACCAACTTGACGTGCCTTTACTGAAGTTACCGATGATCAAAAAACCAAAGCTTGCGATCCGAGCAGGAAGCCAATTTAGCCAATAAAATAACCGGCAAAACTGCTCAAACACATGCTGTAGTGGCGGATTTTCTTGCTCATGATGCCAATGCACAATCTGTCTTACCATCGCATATAGCACAGCGCCCGGCGCGCCCAACGCCACAAACCAAAAAATAACTCCGCAGTAATGTTGAAAGTTGATCCACGAAAGCGTCTGACCAAACGTCTCGCCGCCCGGCTCATCTTCTAATTTGTCTTGCCCCATTTGCAACGCATAAAGCGTAGCCGCTTCGTTATCACCTCTGGTCAGCGCATTCAAATAGCCTTTATAAAGCTTGCGATATTTTGCACAGCCAAAACAGACTAAGAGCACACAGATATTGATTGCAAACTGCCAAAACACAAAGTCACTTAGGCTGTAAATAAAAGCAACGATCAATGCAGGAATAACTAACCAAAGCATCACACCGAAATGCGAGCCCAACATGGCATTTGGCTGAGTCCAAGATTTGGTTTTCGCGTAGTAACTTTGCAGGTAATGGTCGACTTGCCAGTAGTTCGCCCGCGCGCCAAGTCGTTCAATAATAAGCGCGATGATGATTGAAATTAAGATCATGCTTGCCTAGCTCTCTTGGTTATTTAACAAGGTAAAATAATGCTGCCAATCAAATGCAGCCCCTGGATCTGTCTTTCTTCCAGGAGCAATATCATTGTGCCCTACAATACGATCATTCGTCAGCTTTGGATAGTGCTGCTGCAGCCAACGCGTTGTTTTTACTAAACTCGCATATTGCGCTTCGGTATATGGCGTGGTGTCTGTCCCCTCCATTTCAATACCAATTGCAAAATCATTACAGCGCGTTCGACCTTGCCACTGCGACACTCCTGCATGCCAAGCCCGTTCAATAAAGGGAACGTATTGGGTGATGCTACCGTCACGACGTATAACGCAGTGCGCCGACACCCTTACTCCCTCTAAATCAGAAAAAGTTGGATGTGCGCCGCAGTCCAGCGTGCCCATAAATAACTCTTCCACGTACGGCGTGCCAAAGCACCCTGCAGGCAGCGAGATATTATGGACCACCAGTAAATCTATCTCGCACGCTTGTGGTCTTTCATCGTAATGCGGGGATTGCTTATGCTTAGCAAAAGGTAGCCAATTCAAAGTATTAGTTCCAAGCCTTGGTTTGCATTCGATTATAAAGACAAAATAAGACAAAAGGTAGGGATGGGTTTATGTGTAGTGTAACGATAGTACCGGGGCATAAAAGACATAAAGGTTCGCACAGCAAAACACATTATCGCAGCAGCAGGTTTACCCCGCGAAATAAAAGCCACCTCGCCAAATTTCGTGAATTCTTCTCCATCAATTGTACTCCTAGGCAAACGCGCGTAAAATTCGGCCATTGCAGAAAAAATGAAAAGACAACCTATGATTGACCAAAACCTTATCAGCCAATTGGTAAAGCAGGCGCTAGACGAAGACCTTAATTATCAAACACCAAACGAAGGTGATATTACCGCAGCCCTTATCCCAGAAACGCAGCAAGCAAATGCCTATGTGATCACAAGGGAAGATTGTGTGTTCGTTGGCAAGGCGTTAATCGAGGAGGTTTTTCAACAAGTTGACCCAAGTGTTAGCGTCAACGTACTTGTGAACGACGGCGATTTTGTTGCCGCCAACACTCGCTTGTTTACCGCAAGCGGCTCAGCAAGAGCGATTCTAACCGCTGAACGCACGGCGCTTAACTTTGTACAAACGCTATCGGGCACGGCAACCACCACAGCAAAATATGTTGAGATTTTAAGTGGTACGCAAACTAAACTACTAGATACACGTAAAACCATCCCAGGATTAAGAGCGCTACAAAAATACGCCGTTAAATGTGGCGGTGGTAAAAATCACAGAATTGGTCTATTCGATGCATATCTTATTAAAGAAAACCACATTGCCGCCTGTGGCAGTATCGCTAAAGCCGTTGCGACTGCGCGTAATAACCACCCAGACAAGCCGGTAGAAGTTGAAGTAGAAAACCTAGGCGAATTACAACAAGCCTTAGATGCTGGCAGCGATATTATTATGCTGGACAACTTCAGCGTAAGTGAAATTCAACAAGCGGTTGAAATCACGCAAGGCAAAGCCAAGCTGGAAGTCTCTGGTAATATGACCATTGAAATTTTGACGACTTACGCACAAGCTGGTGTTGATTTTATTTCAAGCGGCGCACTGACCAAGCATGTACAAAGCATCGACCTGTCGATGCGCTTTGAATAATGTAAAGTTTTAGACAACTACCTCTCTTTTATACATGTAAAAAGGGCCTTGATTGAGCCCTTTTGTTTTTCTGTCTTACTTAATGTGGCATTCAAGCTATCAATGCGACACTGCCAGTAATGGTTCAATTTTCTGTAGCTAGGGCCTGTTGATCTTTCAAGTTTGTTTTTGCAGCAGTTTGACTGGTATTTATACAAGGCAGAGCCTGCGTAGCATAGTTATTCTATGTAAGTCAGGTGATAACACAGTAGAAATGCCAGTCAAGCGCTGCTCTTTGGGTTCACCTGAGTGCGCTTTGTTCATTGTTGCTCAACTTTTGCCTAGATTACTAGGCGGCAAGTCGAGCGTCGCGACCAAAACACACTCAGAAGAACAAAAATCAAACAGCAAAGGTCAACAGGCCCTAGCCTTATTCAATAACAAAATCGCTACCATAAACGGAGTGTTCTGCACTTTCCCGTAATCCCACGTAATAGATAAAGTTTTCTATTTCGTTGACAAACCTACTTAAAACCCGTTAAATACGACAAAAGAACTAGAGTGTAACAAGATCTTAATGTTCGGTAACGATTGGTTCCGTTCGTTTTTTGAACCGATATTAGGAAAGCTTGAGCTACCGCAAGAGAATCAATAATTTATTATTAAAATTCAATTGCTGAGCTCAGCGTTTACTATTAAAGTAAATGTTAATTGTGATCGCTGAAACTAAATCGGTGCTACACTTCTAGTTGATTAGGGAACGGTCACAAACTTAACGGGTTTAGCTTTTAAGATTTTTGAATGATGAGCTTGTTGCATCTTCTTGGTCGCCGTTAAGTCAATTTGAGCACACCAGTTTGTTGATTCGATGGATTGGTAATTATTGCAAAGGTTTTAATAAACGCTTAACTTAAACATTGTACGGTTAAGTCACTTAAAATTTAGGAGACACATCATGACTCAAAAACAACAGGGTGGTTTTACCCTAATCGAACTAATGATTGTAGTAGCAATCATCGGTATTCTAGCTGCGGTAGCTTTGCCTCAGTATCAGGATTACACCCAACGGACTAAAGTTGCTGGTGCTGCTGCTGGTATTGCATCTTATAAAACAGCGGTAGCATTGTGCTCACAAGTCAATGGTGCGTTAACAGCTTGTGATGCTGGTGCAGAAGGAATTCCAGCTGCAATTGCAACAGGTAATGATGGAGCTACTATCGCGTATGTTGACCAGTTATCTGTTACCGACGGTGTAATTGCTGTAACTACAACAGCAACGGCTGCAGATGGAACATTATTAACCCTAACACTAACTCCAACAACAACTAATGGTACTCTTAATTGGGCGCTTACAGGCACCGGATGTTCAACTACTGGTCGCTCTATTACATGTGACGGTAACTAATCTTGTTTGGCCAGCTTTCGCTGGCCACAAACTCTAGTTAGGTACTTATAATTGAAAGATTCCAGCAACCAGCTTGAGACATTCCAATGGGTCGGTGTTAATAATCGCGGCAAAAAGCTCGAAGGCGAAATGACCGGGCAAAGTGTCGCCTTGGTTAAAGCCCAGCTAAGAAAGCAAGGCATTACCCCATCTAAAGTTAAGCGCAAACCTAAACCCCTTTTTGGCTTTACTGGCACTCAGAAAATAAAACCCGTTGATATAGCAACAACAACTCGTCAAATCGCGACTATGCTTATGGCTGGCGTTTCGCTTGTTCAAACGTTAGAAATGCTGACTAGCGGGATAAAGAATAAGAGCTTATCAAAGTTAGTCGGCCATATTTGTGATGAAGTAAAGGCGGGCCAGCCTCTTGCTAAATCTTTAAGAGCATATCCTCGATATTTTGATGAACTCTATTGTGACCTTGTCCATTCAGGGGAGCAATCAGGAGCACTTGATACCATATTTGACCGCATAGCACTCTATAAAGAAAAAACAGAAGCACTTAAGTCTAAGATTAAAAAGGCGCTATTCTACCCTATTGCCGTAGTGGCTGTAGCACTCATAGTTACTGGTATTTTGCTTATTTTCGTTGTGCCTCAATTTCAAGATATTTTTGCCGGTTTTGGTGCTGAACTCCCCGCCTTTACGCTAATGGTCATCGCGATTTCCGAATTTATGCAGGAATATTGGTGGGTATTTGTACTTGGTATTGGCCTTTTTGGTTATACCTATAAAGAAATGCTTATTCGCAGTCCTGCGGTAAAGCATTTTAACGACCGTATGATATTGCGTATCCCAGTGATTGGCGAGATCCTCAAAAAGGCAGCGGTGGCGCGTTATGCTCGTACGCTTTCGACCACCTTTGCTGCGGGTGTCCCCCTTGGCGATGCACTCGATTCTGCCGCAGGTGCATCGGGTAATATTATTTATAAAAATGCAATTACTGAGATTAAAGCAGAGGTCAACTCGGGTAACCAAATGCACTGGGCAATGCATAACACCAAAGTCTTCCCAGATATGGTAGTACAAATGGTGTCTATTGGTGAAGAATCGGGCTCGCTAGATGGTATGCTGGCAAAGGTCGCTAACATTTACGAGCAAGAGGTCGATGATGCGGTAGATGGCCTTTCTAGCCTATTAGAACCATTAATTATGGTGGTACTAGGCGTACTGATCGGTGGCCTGATTATTGCCATGTATTTACCGATATTCCAACTAGGTTCAGTTATTTAATTTTGTTCACAAAATTACACTATTTAGAGGTGCAGTGCTGTGCCTCTCAATAGTGCTGTGTGGTAAACTGCAAAAACCTATACCGAGCATGCCTCGAAAACTTAAACAAAAAAATATAAGCAAGCGCCCAACTTATGCAAGATATTATCAACTTGATGCAAACCCAGTTATGGTATTGGTTACTCACCGTCGGACTCGTTAGTCTTTGCATCGGCAGCTTCCTCAATGTGGTTATTCTTCGTTTACCTAAAATGATGAAGCAGAACTGGCAGTCAGAATGTCGCGTGTTGCTCGCTGACGAGCTTCCAAAACAAACCGCTGAAGCACCCGTGTTTAATTTAATTAAACCAAGCTCTCATTGCCCCAGCTGCAAAACACCGATTAAAGCGTGGCAAAACATTCCACTGATCAGCTGGCTATTATTAAAAGGCAAATGCAACCACTGCGACGCGTCAATCTCTGTACGCTATCCTTTGGTAGAGCTAACAACCGCCCTACTCTCCATATGGGTTGCGTGGCATTTTGGTGCCACTTTAGAAGCCACTCTGTATATTTTGATTACTTGGGTGTTAGTCGCACTTACGGTTATCGATATCGACGAAATGTTGCTGCCAGATCAGTTAACGCTACCAACTTTATGGTTAGTACTGGTTGCCAGTTGTTTTGGTGTTGGCATTGAGCCCAATGATGCCATTATCGGCGCGGCCATAGGTTATTTGAGTTTATGGAGCGTGTATTGGCTCTTTAAATTACTCACTGGTAAAGAAGGCATGGGCTATGGCGACTTTAAACTGCTAGCCATCTTTGGTGCATTGATGGGCTGGCAAGCAATCTTAACCATAGTGCTACTTTCAAGCCTGGTCGGCGCAATTATTGGTAGCATCCAATTAAGTGTTCAAGG
Organism: Pseudoalteromonas sp. CO348; assembly: GCF_004208845.1. NCBI lineage: Bacteria > Pseudomonadati > Pseudomonadota > Gammaproteobacteria > Alteromonadales > Pseudoalteromonadaceae > Pseudoalteromonas > Pseudoalteromonas sp. CO348. The sequence goes on from NZ_SGPI01000025.1 coordinate 22,063, forward strand.
CAGAGATAAAGCCACCCCAATCCCATTTGGCCCTTACTTAGCCATTGCAGGCTGGATCACCCTAATGTACGGCGAGCAGCTGCAGCTGTGGTACGTAAACTTAATAATGTAAAGTAATACAATGCTAAAAACGAATAGTTGGATTTTAGGGGTGACGGGCGGTATTGGTGCAGGTAAAACGGCCATCACTAAACACTTGCAGCAAAAAGGGATAGTAGTTGTTGACGCCGATATCGTTGCACGAGAAGTAGTCGCGCTAGGCAGTACAGGGCTACAAGCGATTGCTGATGAGTTTGGCAGTGCCATTTTACAGCCTGACGGCAACTTAGATAGAGCTAAGTTAAGAGCCATTATTTTTGCTGATGCCGATAAAAAACAGTGGCTTAATGAGCTACTTCACCCGCTTATCCGTAATGAAATACTCACGCAGTTAAACGAAGCGCAAAGCGATTACGTGGTTTTAGCGGCGCCCCTGCTGTTCGAAAATGGTTTAGAGCGCTACTGCGATGCCACTTTACTTGTTGATGTTGCTGTTGATACGCAAATCGCAAGAACAACCAGCCGAGATTTGGTAGATGCAGCGCAAGTAAAACGTATTATCGAGTCGCAGTTACCGCGCGCAGATAAACAAGCAAAAGCGGACTACATCCTAGACAACGACCGACCGCTACTTGAAAGCCTGCAAGAGACAGATAGATTACACAATGAGTTTATCAATCTAGCAAAAGTGAAAGTAAGACTAAATAATTAGTAAAATTTACTCTACACTCAACGTGATAACTTGGCATTTTTCCAACTTAATGATAAATATTGAATATGCATTCAATGTGAAGGCAAAGAGGTACTATGGAACATCATTCCCCGCTACTGCGTAAATTTATTACCTTAGGGCGAGTCACTGCTGAGCAAATAAAGTCTCGCCAGCCAGAAGCAAACACCACCGCCGAGTTAATTTGCCTAAGTTCAGGAATGAGCTCCAAAGAGCTAGCTGAAGAATGCCTAGACTTATTCAAAGTGCCCTTTTTTAATCTTGATCACTTTAACGTTAGTGAAATTCCACCAGCACTAGTCAAAGAAAAACTGATCCGTAAGCACCATATTTTACCGCTGGTACAAAAAGGTAGAAAACTCTACGTTGCGGCTTCTGATCCTACTGACTTTGGCGCATTTGAAAACTTTGAGTTTAGTACTGGATTACAGTGTGAAGTACTGGTAGCCGACTACAAAAAACTCGAAGCAAAGATTGATCAGCTGTTTGATGCAACGGGCGGCCTCTCGATCTCTGAAGAAGAATTTAAAGAATTTGCCGACTTAGAAGTTGATGACGAGCCTAAACAGCAAAACACCAACGAAGATAAAGACGATGCGCCAATCATCGTTTATATCAATAAAATCTTAATGGACGCGATAAAAAAAGGCGCGTCGGATCTACACTTTGAGCCCTACGAGAAGAAATATCGCGTGCGTTTTCGTATCGATGGCCTGCTGCATGAGATGGCAAGTCCACCAAACACACTAGCAACTCGCCTCGCCGCCCGTATCAAAGTGATGGCGCACTTAGACATAGCAGAAAAACGCAAACCGCAAGATGGCCGCATCAAATTAAAGATTTCCGAGCGCAAAAGTATCGACTTTCGTGTGAGTACGCTGCCTACCATGTGGGGCGAGAAAATCGTAATGCGTATTCTAGATTCGTCCAGCGCCATGCTCGGCATTGACGTGCTAGGTTATGAACCTGAGCAAAAACAACTTTACCTCGACGCACTAGAACAGCCTCAGGGCATGATTTTGGTAACCGGACCAACAGGTTCCGGTAAAACCGTGTCACTTTACACTGGCTTGAATATTCTTAATCAGCCAGAGCGCAATATCAGCACGGCAGAAGACCCTGTCGAAATAAACCTTGAGGGTATTAACCAAGTACAAATCAATACCAAAGCGGATATGACTTTCGCCAATGCCTTGAGAGCATTCTTGCGTCAGGATCCGGATGTGGTGATGGTTGGTGAGATCCGTGACCTTGAAACCGCTGAGATCTCAATAAAAGCCGCCCAAACTGGTCACTTAGTATTGAGCACCCTGCACACCAACTCTGCGCCTGAAACGCTCACCCGTCTATTAAACATGGGCGTGCCGGCGTACAACGTAGCAAGCTCGGTGAGCTTGATTATTGCCCAGCGTCTCGCAAGACGTCTTTGTCCTAAGTGTAAAACACCTGAAACGTTGCCGGAAGAAGCCTTGTTAGGGCAAGGCTTTACTGCCGAGCAAATTAAAGAGATTACCCTTTTTGCACCTAAAGGCTGTGAAAGCTGCACCGATGGTTACAAAGGCCGTGTGGGTATATATGAAGTAGTAAAAATCACGCCAGAGCTTTCGCACCTGATCATGGAAGGAGGCAACTCTCTTGAGATTGCCGAAAAAGCAGAGCAGTTAGGTTTTGATAACTTACGTAAATCTGGCCTGAAAAAAGCCGCTGCTGGGGTGACATCGCTTACAGAAATCAACCGCGTAACAAGTTATTAAGACTGATTGATTAAGACAAAAAGATCGCGATGTGAAATCGCTCCTGCAACTAAGGTAACACCTGTGTGGAATCGCTTTATACAGCGAGCTTGATAAAAAAGATCGCGATGTGAAATCGCTCCTACAACTAAGATAACACCTGTGTGGGAGCTGCTGTATGCGGCGAGCTTTATGAAAAAGATCGCGATATAAAATCGCTTCCACAAATAATCTAACCTCCCTGTGGGAGCCGCTTTACGCGGCGAGCTTGATAAAAAAGATCGCGATGTGGAATCGCTCCTACAACTAAGATAACACCCGTGTGGGAGCCGCTTTACGCGGCGAGATTGATGAAAAAGATCGCGATGTAAAATCGCTCCTACAAATAAGCTAACATCCGTGTGGGAGCCGCTTTACGCGGCGAGCTTGATAAAAAGATCGCGATGTGGAATCGCTCCTACAACTAAGCTAACACCCGTGTGGGAGATGTATGGACTCCTCCCCCTTAACGGGAGAGTACGGTATAAAGATATTGCAAAACACTTTTACCAAATAAGGA
>NZ_SGPI01000036.1:0-21697 GCF_004208845.1 Pseudoalteromonas sp. CO348
TTGGAAGTGAATTCAACGCAGTTAGCGCTAAAACTGGCTGCTAGAAAGGCATTAATTATCCGCAGCTCAGGTTATTTATATAGGCCCTAATACGCTAATAGAATTTTTTATTGATAAATTTTCTTTGTTGACTAATTATCAGTAGGATAATTGGTATCAATGAGAGAACAATAATGAACAAACTAGAGACGTTATTAAGTCAGTATGCCATGTATCATCGCAGCAAAAGAAACATTCTGACTCACTTTTTTGGGATCCCGTTAATTGTGATTGCTGTTGTGGGTATGACTTTTATCCCGCTATTCAGTGTATCAGGAGTGACCATCACCTTTGCCGCGCTGATAGGGGGAGTTTTATGTGGCTATTACCTGATGTTATCCCCCATTTTTGGGCTCATGATGAGCGCCATCATACTGGCTTTTTATTTCCTTGTTCAAACGTTGAATCCGCTCATCGTTAATGCAGGAATAATGACCGTATTGTTTTGGGCTGGTGTTTTCTTTGTAGGTTGGGTGTTACAGTTTATAGGGCATTATTTCGAGGGAAAAAAGCCTGCGTTTGTCGATGATTTGATTGGTTTAGCAATTGGACCACTGTTTGTACTTGTGGAGCTTTTATTCGTATTGGGGCTATGTAAAGAGCTCGAAAACAAAATAGTGAATAATGCTGGAGAGTATAAAGCGTAGGTAAATAGCTGGGCCGAAATGCTATTTCTGCCCAGCTAACAATACCGCTTAAGTTGTCATGCGAGTTTCTAATTTAGAGCCTTTTATTATCGTGATATCTTGGCAATTCAATCTTACTCGACCACATCGAGTTTCTAATAAAAAGGTTGCTTCTGGGTAATCTTCGCCACCGGAATCGACAAATTGCTTGCGTGCGCGATGAACCATAATGTTCATGTGGTTTGTTTGTACGCCGAGTGCTTTTGCTAAGTCATCGCGGTAAACCCAACCTTGAACATCCGATTCAAGGCCTGCATCTTTATCTTGGATCCGAGTTCTGGCAAGCAGCAACAGTAAGTAGTGATGACTTCTGACGCCTAAATCTAAGTGTTTATCATCAACACTTAGTGTTAGTTGAGTATCTTCCTCGTCTTGACTTACATTGAACTCTAGTGCCATTGGCTTGGCAGCTTTTTGGCATTCAAGGTGTTTAGTTACCGCGATTGTCGTGGCAGAAAAAAACATCCATTGGTCGTTCATCAGCGATACAATACTGCCATCTATTAAGGCTTGTCGATCTGAGGTATTGAGATCTTCTAAAAACCAATAGTTGAGCAATTTATCATAGTAAATAATGTGTTTAGGGTCATCTTCACTAGGAAGGAGAAGTTGATTCGTTACTTCTACTACTTTTTGGTTGTTTGACTGAGAAACTAAATATTGACACTCGGTTTGCAAGTTCGCCGCCACAAACGAGTTTTGACCAGGTGCTGCAAAATCAATCTTATCATTTTCGAATAGCTGATACGGCAGGTTCTTGTCGAGCTTTTTATCGTTTATCCAGATGCCGTTTGTACTCACATCTCTAATAAACCATTTGTTTTCATTGAGTTCGATAATGGCGTGATGTCGCGACACTCCCGGCTTGTCTATTAAGGTATCTACACTATATTTATAGCGGCCTACCGTATGATAGCTTTTAAGATAGACTCGTTCGAGTTTCTGTTCGTCGATTAAATAAGCCATAGTTAGTTCCGTATAACTTTGATGAAAATTACATGCTTATACAAAATAGATATCACAATTCAGCAAGGCGTAAATTTCATCTATATCAATGTATAAGTGCCGTGAAGCATACAATTTTATTTCCTTCTACTCAATGATAAAGACCCACGAGGTGGGTCTCGTTGAGGGAAGAATTCACCAGTACTTACGTACCGGCTTGGTCTAATTTGGAATTACAGTTTTTCTAGTTTGACGCGGAATTCCAATGCCTAAACCAATTGTTTGATATTAGGGTGATAAATCCTAGCAAACATCTTCAGTCTAATTCGTTTACTTAAATTTAGCTATTACACGGCATTACACTGAGATTACAGGAGTTTTAGACTTCATTGACTTGAATATATGCACTGTATAAACCATATTTTAATTAGAGAGGTGTGAGATTCGCTCTCATGTGCTCGAACTTTCGTGATCTCTCTTACTTTTCCAGTTACCTAAAATAATTTTTTACTGCCTTTACACTGGTTGTTCTTTTTATTTTTAGTTGTGGATTGTTCACAGCAACATAAAAACCAGACTTTCGAAGGGCTTTATAAAAGCAGGAGTATAAAATGGGCCAATACAAAGCGTTAAAAACCGTTAAGTTGGAAGGAGTATTTCAGCTTTGTGATCACTTCGATTCAGAACCGTTAAATATGGACAGTAGTGCGGTTAAGGTGGTGACCGACTTTACTCGCAGGCAGCCTCAGGTGATAGCAAAAGACGTCGATATTGATCATGCTTTATACATGATGAAAAATGGCCATGTGCGCTCAAAACTCGTTGTTGACGAAGATGATAATTTCTTGGGAGTGGTAAACTGTCGTGACCTCACCGGCAGAAAGGTCTTAAGTGTTGCACAAAGAAAACAGGTGTCGAGAGAAGATGTGTGCGTTGAAGATGTGATGGTGACAAAAGAAGAGCTCTATGCTGTTCCCTATGAAATGGTTGCTAAAAGTACGATAGGGGATGTGCTTGAAACATTACAGAGTTTAGGATTGCAGCACGTTTTATTGGTTGGTCCGGAAGGACTAAGAGGTATGATCTCAGCTAGCGATATCGCAAGAGCATTGCATATTCCAGTGAGTATTTTGCAAAAACCAACTTCATTTAAAGAAATCTTTGGGGTGGTTAGCGGTAAGGAAGACTTAGCGAATTAGGCTTTATTATAACAGGTCGTGTTGTTTTCGTCGGAAAAGTTTAACGCTGCGCAATATGACAATTTGGTAGGCTCTGTCCATTCTCCTAGGTGTGGTTTAACAAACCACACCTTCTTAAATCTTATAGGCTCTCGCTTTGTAAGTACTTAATGGCCCCTCTAATTGCTGCCACTTGACCCGCGATACAGTTTTCTGGTGTTGCGTTTTGACCATCAGGGTAAACTTCAGTTGTTGTTACAAAAGCGGCATCTGTCATACCCATACATAAGCCTAGCGCAGTGCCATCATAATTTATTACACCGTACTGTTCTAAATCAACACCTATTAGCTGCCCATGATCATCGGAATCGGCAATTTGCGTTACCGCAGCCACTTCTTCGATAATGCGTTTTTGAAATTTAGCTTCCGGTTTTTGAGTATGTCCAACTAAATAGAAACCGTCAGGAATGTTCCAATTGTGATTCTCTTTACCATCTCTTGCTGCCAATGCAGGGCGGAATTCAGAATTATCAGAATCTGTGGTTTCATGTAAATCAACATGACACAGAATATCTGCTGCTTTCTTCTTGACAAAATCCATTGCTGATCGAGATTCAGGTGCTGGACTATCCGCATAAAAAGAGCGATTAGGGTCAACGGCTTCTGGATTCCAGCGGTTTATCGTTTCATAGCCCCAAGGACTTAAGCAAGGCAAAATAATGAAATTATAAGCCTGTTCATATTGTTGTGCTTCTGATTTTGCAAAAGCGAGCGCACCATGTACACCACTTGTTTCATAGCCATGCACGCCACCGGTAACGAGTATGGTCGGTTTGTTTTGCTGCCAGTTTTTTGTTGTTAATGCATATAGAGAATAAGTTTGGTTGGGGTAGTCAAGCTGACCATACTCGGTGATGTCAAAAACGTGCTTGAGCGCTTCTATTTGAGTTACAACCTCTTCAGAGTATGAGCGTTTGATTGATTGGCTTTCCAACCACAATGTTTTTTCTTTGGAAGTCCAAGGTACGCCGAGCGTACCTATAGCATATTGTCTTTGCATAATAACCTCGTTATAAATTTAGGTTATCTTACTCAATGCCTCGTTTTGAAAGCAACTTTATAAGGTCTACTACACGCCAATAAACTTGGCATTAAATATATCCCAGTAGTTTAAGGCTTTGTTGTTGCGCAAGGTTGGGTTTGAAAGACCAAATTCTTAGTACACCGCTTGTCAAATAAAGCTTGGTATAACTAAACCAAAGTAATCGTTCCACCGAGATTTTTTCCACTTCTTCTGCTGGAATATAGTGCTTTTGACCAAACAAGCTGTGATAAACCACGCCTTGATTGCAGATGATTACTCGGCTTTGACCATTGAATATTGCCCATAGCCCTGTAGCAATATAAAACATGATTGCCGCAGATAGCGTTAATTGGACAAAAGAAACCAAGCTGATTCTTTCTGACACGATTAAGGCATCTAGAACAAGTAAGGTAAACGCTATAATAGAAAGGGAAATGAAAAATGGTAAGTTCATTCCTAGTTTTAACTCTTTCATTGTTGTTCCTATTTTTTTGATTGATTCTGAGAGTGTGCAAATTATTTCAACAAAATGAATCAATTGTGGAGGTAATGATCTTTTCTTACTAAATCAAACTTTATAATTGATGTTTTCTCTAAAGGCTGCTTCTTTAGTCGTATGTATTAGAGGTTTTGGTTCTCAGGCATGACGCTTTTTAGCGATAGAGGTGATAATGTTGGCAGTGTTTAGGAACTTTTTAATTGTGAAAAATGAAATGTAATAAGTGGAGCCTTCTTATTTTTTCGACTTTTTTACGGCCTACGGAAGGTGGTGTAATTGAACTTGCACTTTTTTAATATGACAAATGGAAAAAGTTAGCATATGTTTAAATCTTAGCGTTTTTTGTTCCGTCTTGAAATATCTGTGATCTTGTCTTACAGAAAAGGGTTAAGGAAGAATTATGAAATTTGAACAGCTACTCAATCACTTTGACACAGGTATTTGTGTCGATCAGATGCAAAAAGAAGCCCTAATTGATATTGCATTATTATTTATTGGTGTTGATGGCGTCATCAGTGAAAGTGAAAAACATGTTGTGAGAAAGTGGGCAAAAAGTCTGCAGTGGAACTCTGCAATCGCATTAGACGATTACATCGAAGATAGCCTTTCAAAATCTGTTGTAGCGATAAAAAATAATGACATTGAAGCTTATGTGCAACACCGCATGAATAACATTATCGATGAGCCGATGCGTAAACTTGCGAAAGATTTAGCCGTGCGTGTTATTGAAGCCGATGGCAATGTGAAACAGGCAGAAAAGGACGCACTCGCCATTCTTGAGGCCGAACTATAGTACTGTATTTAGCTGCAAGGTCAGTGGACCCAAGGTATCCAATTAAATACTGAGGTCCACTGATATCTAAGCGTCTATTTGGCTCTGAATTACGCAAATAATAAGTTGTGGTCTATTTGGTTTTCTCATGTTTGAGAAAACTGTTGAATTAGGCGTGTTTGCTGCTCAATTTGACTTAGTAACTCTTGACTTAAAGTAAAAGATTTCTCGCCGTGTTCTGTGCCTCTCTCTGCGAGCGTAGTCACGCTGTCAACGTTTATGCTTATTTGTTTTACCACACAACTTTGTTGTTCAATGGCGGCGGCAACACTGCGATTTAAATCGGCTAAATGCATGACATGGCTTTGAATAGTATCAAGGCTTGAACCGTTATTTTTTGCAAGGTCAACACTTTGATTTGATAGACTATTACTTTTTTGCACTGACTCAACAGCGGAGCTGGAAATATCATTTAGCTCTTTAAGTAATTGCGTTATTTCTTCTGTGGAAGTTTGTGTGCGTTGTGCAAGTGTGCGAACTTCGTCTGCAACAACTGAGAATCCTCGGCCGTGATCGCCCGCTCGGGCGGCTTCAATTGCGGCATTTAGTGCAAGCAAGTTGGTTTGATCGGCAATAGAGTTGATAACACTAAGAATATTTTGAATGCGATCATTCCCCGAGACTAAGCGATTTACGGCATTGTTCACTTCCATTAAATGCTCATCAAGATAGTGAATAGAATCGATAACATCCTTTACTGCGGCTTTACCAAGCCCAGCCTGGTGCTCTGAATTATTGGCTGCATCTGCAGCATGGTTTACGTTTTCTGAGAGCTCATCAATCGTTTGTGAAAACTCGTCCATGCAAACAACCATTTCTTTTGCCTCGCTTGTTTGCTGCTTTAGTAACTCGGCAACAAATTGACCGCTTTGTGTGGTAAGTTTTGCATTTTCACTTACTCGAACAGATACATCGTTCACTCTGCCTACTACCGCAGAAATTTTCGCCTTTTGCATTTCTAATGCCAGTGTAATATCGGCAACTCTGTCTCGAGATTGACCGTATATCACAGACATTAAATCATTATCAAAAATCGTTTTGGCTTGTGTTAGCAAAGCTTTATATTTAGAGCGAAAACGTGCGGTTAACGCAATCGTGATGCATAACAGAGTCAATGGTAGCAGGGTAAACCAATGGTTGTTTAATAGTGACGCTAGAGGCAAAGTTATCGCGACGAAAAGCAATAACATAAATGAGAGTCGAGTGCTGTCATAGCGGCTCGTTTTTTGTTGGCTATCAAGAGTGCGATAAGCATTTTCTGCGCGTTTAATTACTTCGGGAGAAGGGCAAGTTCTTACAGATTGGTATTCAACTATGTTGCCTCGCTCGTCTTTAATTGGAGTGACGAATGCGTTTACCCAATAGTAATCCCCATTTTTTGTTAAGTTTTTAACAGGTCCCATCCAAGATTGACCGTTTTGAATGGTAGACCACATATTTCTAAATGCCGCTTTTGGCATATCCTGATTACGAACTAAGTTGTGCGGCTGACCAAGTATTTCTTCAATGCTAAAACCCGCAATGTCACAAAATGACTGATTTGCGTATGTAATTCGACTGTCCAGATCCGTTGTTGAAAGCAACACACTGTGCTTGCCTAACTTAATTTCCCTACCCATTATTTTTGACATTTGTTTTTTATCTCGGTAGCTAAAGACAAGGTGAAATATAAATCTAAGACTTTATAGTCAGAAGGTTTTTTTAACCGAACCGTGGTTTAATAAAAGGTTTACTGACTAAGATCAGGTTTATCTATGGCTACCTTAACCGAGATTAATTTGATTGTGATACATCAATAAATTCAACCCGCCTTCATGTTATTGAGTGTAATTAAAGGTGGTATGGAATTCGCTTTAGTTACAATCATTAAGCTGAAATTGCGCTAATGTCGGCAGGTTTTTCTTAGCTGATTTACTCGGTCGGTAATTTCTACTTATGTTTGTAATAAAATAGGGGGAGTCACCAGTGAAAAATGCGACACTTTACCGAATGCATACCTCATCGCACATTTGCCCTTTTGGTCTCAGAGCTAAGGATTTGCTTTCACGAGAGGGTTTTTATGTAGACGACAGAATGCTCAAGTCAAGGGAACAGACGGATGAATTTAAAGCCACTCATAACGTTGACACTACACCACAAATATTTATTAACGATCAACATATTGGCGGCTATGAAGCGCTACGCCGATATCTAGGCAAGCCGTCACATAAGGAAAAGAAAAACGTATACTGGCCAGTACTTTCAATATTTTTAGTCGCGCTGCTGGTCACATTCGCGACAAAATTTCCTGTCGATAATCATGTAGAATGGATAATGCCCTTTGTTGGGTTTTCCATGCTGTTACTCGCGGTACAAAAGATACGCGATGTTCATAGCTTTACAAACTCCTTTATCACTTACGACTTGTTAGCGATGCGCCATCTAAAATACGCGTATGCTTACCCCTACTTAGAGTTATATGCCGGCGTTTGCATGTTAACAACTTTGTCTGCCATTTATTATGCGCCAGTGGCAATATTCATAGGGCTTATAGGCGCAATCTCGGTGTTTAAGGCCGTATACATTGATAAAAGAGCGCTCAAATGTGCATGCGTTGGTGGTGACACTGACGTGCCTTTAGGCTTTATATCATTAACAGAAAATGTGGTTATGTTTAGCGCAGGGGCACTTATGTTGTACGGCTATTTTTGATTTACCCTGAGGCTGGGGTAAGGTATGAGCTGGTTGATTACTTTTAAAACTTCCGTAAATTAGCAGGCAGCATAGTGCTACCTGCCAAACTTTAAGAGAAGAAACCGCTGACTAGTGGCTTATGGCTTTCAACCATTTTTTGACCGTTACACCAAACGCTATGTGGCGTTAGCGTGTTTGCGTCGAGCAAAACAAGGTCGGCGTCACGACCGACAGAGATCTCACCTTTATTTAATCCTAAAATCCTCGCTGGATTGGACGTAATAGATTGCAGAGCTAAGTCAAGTGGCACATTAAATTGCTGCACCGCTTGCTGGAACGCCCCAAGCAGCGAAGACTCTGAACCCACTTCAAATCCAACTAAATGATTTTGTTCATTATAAATTGGCAAGCTCGCATGTCCGTCGGAGCTCATGGTCAGTTGCTGTGAGTTCACGCCTTTGTCTAGGCAATATGCCAACGCCTCGGCTGCTGCTAGCTCACCATTGGCTAAGTCGTACTCGGTGGTACTAGTGGTAAAGTCGATGGTTCCGCCAGCTTTGCAAAATGCAATCCCCGCAGTTAGCAATTCGGCATTTCGATTCATATGAGTTGGGTAAAACTGACTGAGCGGTATTTCACTAGACAGTGCTACTTCATGGAGAAGCTGTAAGTGTTCAACACCTGTTCCAACGTGAATGGAAACGGTACCACGTTTGCCACTCAATAGACCTGCAGTTCTCGCTTCTGCTGCAATGGTTGTAAGCTCTTTTATCGAAGGCTGCGTACCTCGATGATCGGCGATTGCAACTTCCCCAACACCGATGATTTCGTCGATATACATAATGTCGTGACGGATACTGTGGCCAAGCGTTTTTATTGGCAAGTGGTAAGAGCCTGTATGGCAAAAGGCGTTCAACCCCTCTTGTTTTAACCCTTTCGCTTTAGCAACTAGATCGGTATGTGTTCGGCTGACATCATCGGTGCCAAGTGCGCCAATGACAGTCGTGATCCCATATAGCGTTGCATCAGTGAGGTTCATTTGCGGGGTACGGCTCGCAAAACCGGCTTCGCCACCACCGCCACTAAAATGCACTAAAGAGTCGACAAACCCAGGGGCTAATATAAATCCCTGTCCGTCAACGATAGCGAACTCTAAGTTGCTGTTTATTTCGATATCCTCCTCGATTGCGAGGATAGTTTTCCCAGCAAAAAGGACATCACGCTTTCCGAGCTTTTTAGGCGTAAAAAGCTCAACATTTTTAATAAGTGTTAGCATAAATTTATTGGTAATTTGTTAAGTGAGCAAATATGGTGACCATACTTGCTAATGTGAAAAGAAGTAACATAAAGCGCCAAATAAACTGCACCCAATCGTTCCAAGAAAGTTTAACAACCCCTAAGCAGCCAATTAAGCTTGCTGAGGTTGGGATAATGATGTTGCTCAGTCCATCTCCTAGTTGAAAAGCCAGTACAGAAGTTTGCCGAGAAACACCAATTAAGTCTGAAAGAGGTGCCATAATGGGCATAGTAATAGCTGCTTGTCCGGAGCCCGAAGAAACAAAGAAGTTGAATAAAGATTGGAATACATACATAAACCAAGCTGCCAACGCATCAGGGACTTGGGTTATTAAGGTAGCCGCATAATAAAGCACAGTATTTAAGATTGAAGGTGTTTGGAGATCGCTCCCACCTAGTAATAGTACAAGCCCCTTGGCGAGACCAACTAGCAAAGCTGCTGGCAGCAGATCTGCGCTTCCTGTTTTAAATGCTGCCACTGATTGGCTAATAGACTGGCGTCCTCCCAATTTAGCTATTAGGGCGATGACCAGCCCCAGCACAAAAAACTGAGTGGCAAGTTCAGGGATGTAGTACCCTTTTGCAGTCACACCGTAAATGACCCAAATAATTAGCATGAAAAATGCAAGCAATAACGCCTTATCAACAAGTTGTAGCTCCGAGGGCGAAGTACTTGCAATGATATCCTCACGCTTCTTCCGTACTTTCGCAGCGTAGCGCACCGTAAAAACCAGTCCGACGAATGTGAATAGGGTGGTGAGAGCAACCCTAAACTCTGCGCCTGAGAATACCGGTAACTGAGCGATACTTTGTGCAATAGCAATGCTAAAAGGGTTCATGGGGGAAGTAGCAAACCCGATTTGTGTTGCAACATAAGTCACAAGCACGGTAACTTGGGCGTTATAGCCAAGTCTCATCATGATAGGGTAAAGCACAATACAAAATGCGATAGCCTCTTCACCCATGCCGAATATGGCACCACCCAAAGCAAAGGTGATGAACAGACTAGGGATAAATAGCCAATCAATCCTTTGAGTAGAATTGATCAGCGCCATAATGCCATTGTCTATTGCTTTGGTCTGCATTAACACGCCAAATGCACCACCTGTTATTAGGATAAAAGCAATAACCCCAATAGCGGCTCCATTTCTGTCGCCACTCACGAGCCCCTCAAATAGCACGTTGAACAATCCTGCTTCACCTTGAGTGGCAAACAAAGGTAAGGGAGCGGGTGTTTGTGCTTGTGAAAACTGTGAAAGTGCAACGGTATCATTAGTTCCTGCTAGCTCGAACGAGCCGGGCAAAATAAAGTGTGACACCGCATAGCACAGTCCTGCAATCACCAGCAAAATAACGAATGCGTCAGGCATTTTTATAGTTTTTCGCATATAAAGAACGAAAATGGGGTTACCCCCATTTCTCCATTAGAACTGGTAAGTTAATCCGAGAGTATAGTTGGTGCCTAACGCATTGTGATTGATTGAGTCGAAGCCTCGCGATGAACCATAAACCACAGGAGGCTTTTTATCGAAAAGATTATCAATACTGAGCCTCACCTTTAGGTGCTCTGAGAATTCATAACCCGCACTAACATCAACCACTGTCCAGCTATCAACATCTCGTTTCCCTTCGCTATCGAGTTGCCCAAGTTCAGTTAACTCGTCGATTTCTCGACCACGTAGCCCTTCGATGTCGTCCTCATAACTGTCAGTATAGTTTGCACCCAGCGAGATATAAAAATTATCAGCGTTATAAGTCACTGAAACTCTGCCTATATTTTCAGGGTATCTAAAGGTACCAACAAGTTCTTCACTCAGATCAGAGCCCGGTTTATTGCGTTCGTATTCGAGGTAATGAGTTGCATCCAGTTTCACGGTTAAGTCAGCGTTATCAAATCTAAATCTATGATTAAATTTAATGTCCAACCCAGCAATATCTTGGCTACCTGTGTTCTCTAATTGAATAACATGATCGCGATATAGTTGTAGGCTTTGAGTACGAGGGTCAAATTCATTAATATAAGCCGCCAAAATTTCGCTTAGATCAGCGCCGCTTTGATCTATGCTCAAACCTTGTGTATCGGTTACGCTACACACATCTTCATCATACGAAATACCCATCTGACCATCAGGCACAAGGCCACAATGACGCAACGACGGATCTGTAATCGCACGACTGAGTACAGCGGTCATATTTGTATCAATAACGTCGGTATATTCAAATTGCCAGTAATCAATCGCGATAGTGGTATCTCGAGTTGGGCTCCAAGCTAAACCTAGAGAAATAGATTCAGACTCTTCTGCATTAAGTTGGCTGTTACCAAGCTCTAAGGAGTTAACCGTAACTTGCGTGCCATCACCCTCACAATACAGATCGGCGACAGCTTGATTCGCGCCGCAATCGAAGGTTGAAGTCGTTGTTCTCAGCTTAACCCCCGCCTGCGTTAAAGAGGGTGCTCTAAAAGAAGTAGACCAACCGGCTCGTAACAGTAGGGCATCAGTAGGGCGATAGCTTATGCCGATTTTTGGATTAAAAGTTGAACCAAAGTCGTCAAAGTGGTCATATCGTCCAGCCACCTGCATTTCTACTGTTTCTGTTACTGGAATGTATAGCTCTACAAATGCACCTAGCTGCGTTCTTTTTGCGTCCGCGATGCTAGAGCCATAACCAAATACATCAACTAAGTAATCGTTGGCAGCGTCTGCAACCGCATCATTTGAAGGGGTGTCCGACAGCTCTTCTTTTCGTGCTTCGACACCAAACGAGGACTGTACCGCGATATCTTGCCAAGAAAAGAGCTCACCCGATACAGTAAAATCCCAGCTGTAAATACGGCTTGTACCTTCTCGGGTCGGGCGTGCTTTGGTAAGTGCAAGTGTTGCATCGTTAGGGGCATTGCCTACTAAGAATGGGTTATAAAAGTCGAGCAGGTTACTATTAGCACAGCTTAACTGGCCGTCGTTAATGCTGGCAATGTTCCCATCACCACATAGCTCCCCGGCCAAAGCGGCATGAAACTTATAACGATTGTATACCCCATCGGTGGCCACCTGATCTGATTTAGATTCAGAGAACATAATCCCAGATACCCAATCCCATTCGCCTAGCTGCCCTTCTAGGCTCGAAACCAATCGCATATTTTGGCTTTCGACTTTAATGGTGCGGGGTGAGGTAAAGCGAGCATCAAACTGAAACCCCCATTGCTCCTGTCCAAGTTGTGTGTCGAATGGGTCGATGTAAAGTGAATCAAGTAGCGAGTTGTTACCGCTTGCGTCGCTATAAATGAAGAGGGCATCCTCTCTCACCCATGGACCTTCACTGTCATCAATCTGATTGATTGCGGCTGGGGTTGAATAAGCGGTTGATTTTGTTTTACTGATAAAAAATTCAGTTTTCCAAGTTAACTCGCCAACCTGCTGATTGAACATCGCACCACCAGACACACTCTCAAATGGAGTGCTTAGGACATCATCTCGATTACCATAGTAAGCACAGATCTGCTCCCCATACTCAGTGGTAACCAGCTGGCTCATACAGCCAGGTGCTGGAAGCTCATTACCGTCGCGACTGCTGTAATAATAAATATTAGGCGTATTGTTGAGTTTAGGAAGATAAGAATATCCGTTAACTAAGTTGGGTGTTGCTAAGAAGTCTCTATCTGTTGCGTTAAATTGGTTTCGGTCGTAAAAATCTGCAAACAACATAAGGCTGCCATTACCAACTTCAGTTCCCCAAATTAGATTGACTTGTGTTTTGCCCTCATCAGAGCTTTCAAGACTGTTACCATAGCTAACTTCAAGTTCTGCACCATCGTAATTGTCTTTAAGAATATAGTTAATCACACCCGCAACTGCATCGGCTCCATAGATTGCGGATGCCCCAGTCGCTAGGATCTCAACTCGTTCGATTGCTGCTAAGGGGATGGCGTTTACATCAACAAAGTTTTGTGTGCCCGCCGCAAAAGAGCTTGGCGCGACACGACGACCATTGATCAAGGTTAACGTCGCTGAAGGACCCATGCCTCGTAAACTGGCTGCTGCTTGCCCCGCGGGTGTTGAGGTTGATGTACTGCCACTCTCGCTTGTGGAGAACGTGCCAGAGCCACCTTTTAATTGAGGAAGATCTTGAAGTAACTCGAAAATTGAGGAAGCACCTGAGCGGTCTATGTCTTCTGAGCTCAAGATAGTAATAGGCTGTGTGCCTTCTAAATCAACGCCTTTTATGCGAGAGCCCGTGACCTCAATTCTTTCAACGGCTTTTACGTTTTGCTCTGTTTGTTCTTCTGCATGAGTATTAAAACTTGAAGCAGCCAAGGCTGCTGAAATTGCTACGAATAGTTTGTTGTACATTACTTCACCTACTTTCTGTTGATGAGCGGCTTGGTACAGGCGAATGGCGTTGCTGTAGAATTTATTTGTTGTGTTTATTGCTCTACCGCATTGAAACTTCGCAATTGTCTGTGCTTAAAAAGCGTTAAAAACAATAGGTCAGTTTCAATTGGACAGATAAAAACCACGCCACTACGAAAAATAATCGCGATAGTACGCCTTAAGTCAGCCGTTTAATTTTTATAGAAATCAAGAGGTGGGGTTGCAATTAATAGACAACGCCACGGCTTTACACCGTGTGTCTACTCGTCGAACCACTCAGAAAGGTAGTGAGGTGAGTAGAAGTAGCAAACAAATTTGAACGCATTCTTCAACATATTTTCATCTCGTGTTTTTTGACAATGCAAACCAGCGTGTGCTAGCTTGCGCTTCGCAATGTTCATTAAAATTTATAGCACAAGCGTTTTTGTGCTGACAAGTCGTTTTTAACAAATTTGTTTGGAATTTATCATGAATGTTGTGTTTTTTATAACCACAGTGTTAACTGTGGTTACGCTTTTCTTCAGCTTAACCTCTTCTGCGCAAACACTTTATTTGATTGGCGGAGCACTCAAAACCTGCTCTAGTATGGCCACAAAAAATTGTACAGAAAATGTCGAATTTTCAACGGCTGTGAAAACACATTCGCTGTTTTCTGTTGATGAAATGACAATAAATAAATTCACTGAAGGTTGGCCAACTAACAATCGCGCGCACCTTAGCCGCACCCTTAAACTGCTTAAGAAATTACCATCGAACAAAGTCTTATCTAAACTACAGCTTGCGCAGCATGCGAAACAATTTGATGAAGGCTTATATCGCAGTTGGAGTGATAAAGAATATAACTTCTTCTTCGATATGCTTGAACTGCCCTTGTTGTATCAGCATAACCGCATACCTGAAACAGTTAATACTAACGGAAATAATGAGCCAGCGAGCACCGAAATCATAGAAGATATTGCTAAGCGCATTGGCAAGACAAAAACCAAAAGATTGCTGCTTGTCACTGCATCTTCTCGTGATCCTTATGAGTCTGCTGATTTCTATGAAGGACTATTTCAAAGCTACGATGTTAATGCTCAATGGTTCCCCCTTACTCCAGCATTAGCCGCGGCGCTTAGTCGCAATGACTGTGAAAACCTAGATAGCTATCGTAACCAGCTCAATGGGGTTTATAATCGTGAAGTCATTTATCCTGATAGAACATTAACCGAATATAATCTTTGCCAGCAAGGGATTGAGAAGGTGAAACAGCAGTTGGTAAATGCGGATGCGATCATGTTTAACGGCGGTGATCAATCACTCACTAAGCTAGTAATGTATGCTACCGATAAGCAAACGCCTTATCCTTGGACTGAAGTCCTAAAGGAGGTACCGATAATTATCGGTACAAGTGCCGGAACAGCGGTGCTGGCTGGCGGAAAAAATGCCTTCGGTAATGTTCCCATGATCACCAATGGTAGCAGCATCGAAGCTATGTTAAATGGCGCAATAAATGCTTCTGCTCCAGTACAACACTGCGAAAAGCATGGTGGATGTGGCAAGCTAAATGCCGATGCATTAACTTATGATGCTACAGGTGGCTTAGGAGTCTTTTCCTTTGGCGTTTTAGATACGCATTTTAGTGAAAGAGGCAGAAGTTTTAGGCTTGCGGTGTTAGCACTAAAAAGCGGCCAAAAATTTGGTTTTGGTGTGGATGAAACCACAGCACTAAAATTTGAAAGTACTGAAGAGGAGTTCTCGGTACTTG
Source organism: Pseudoalteromonas sp. CO348 (assembly GCF_004208845.1). Classification (NCBI taxonomy): domain Bacteria; kingdom Pseudomonadati; phylum Pseudomonadota; class Gammaproteobacteria; order Alteromonadales; family Pseudoalteromonadaceae; genus Pseudoalteromonas; species Pseudoalteromonas sp. CO348. The sequence goes on from NZ_SGPI01000036.1 coordinate 15,350, forward strand.
GTAAGCAGGGCGTAGTTGTGATTGAAACCCATAAGCCACAGCATTTCTACTATTCGTTTTATCCTGCAGGCAGTAAGTTTTCAATGTCCAAGTTACATTCAAAGAATAAAAGCGACAGTAATGTGGTGAACAAGGCAAAAGGCAAACGTCTAGTTGAAAATCTAGTCGGAGATAATGCGCTCCGTGAAGTGACCCAACTTATGTGTTTAGAGCAACTTAGTGAAGTGGAAGCCTCACAGGTAGACCTGCCAAACATTCATATTGAACGAACCAAGCAGAGCCGCTGTGACAGGCAGGCCAATGGGAAATTCCGAGTCAAAAACATAACCGTAAAATGGCATGAAAAGTAATGTAACCTAAACCTTAAATAAGGCGGGTATTCATCGAGCAAATACCTTGAAGCAAATTACAAAGTGAATTAAACGGCTACCAACTGGTAGCCGTCATAATTAGCAGCCTAGTTGTGAGCTAAGACCGCCGACTCGACCCTCAATGTCGGTGGCTTTATAGCTTGGCAGGCTAGGTAGGATATTCAGGCCTGCTCTTTGCTCTACTTCGTCAATGGTTACTTCTGTTTTGCAGTAATCAAGATATCTACCAGAAGTTTGCTCCATGATAAAAGCAGAAGCCTTCACATTTGAGCCTGCTATTGTGACAACGACCTTAAAATAGCCTGACGGAATAGTGTGAGATTCATCAGCACCAGGCAAGGTAGCAAAGTAATATTCATACAAGGGACCCGTGAACACATAGGCATTTTCGCCTGTTCGCACTAAACTTCTCACTGCATTTTCTAATTTAACCCATGGACCTTGATTAAGGTTTGATGATTGCGGGGTAATGTTCGAGAGATAGTTAGTATCGCTCCAATTGGATGTATTGGAAAACGATGCCAAAGGCACTTGATGACCTCTATCTGTATGAATAGTTGCCCATGCATCGCTGTAGTCACTTGGCTCTAGCGTGTATCTACTTGCAATTTTAGGGTCAGATTTCCAAGTCCTTGAACGGCTTGGGCCATCAATTGTGCTTGGTGTGACTTTGTATGCTACCCAGTCCGCAAACTTTGTTGTGCGATTATTGCTAAGCACATATATAGGTCGCTCAACGATATCATTACTTGATGGTGTGCCAGTTGGGCAACCGTAGTTGCTACATATGTTGGTGTTTGCATTTGCAGTCGCACTGACTGCAAGCATGAGTATTGCGAATTTCATTTTAATCTCCGTGCTTAATTGAAAGTCTCGCAATACTAGGTTGGTTATTTGTCAGTATTATTACTTTAATGTAAATATATTGTGTTTTTTGATTGCTGCTGTTAGTTGAGAACTACAGTGAAAGAGCCGATTTATAAGGCGTTATAGCTATAAAGTATGTTAAGAACCCCTCATTTTAATTTTACTAATTAACTGGAAAATAGAGGCTAGGAGCAAAGTTATAATTTCAATTGTTGTCCACTATTAGCAATCTCACCTTGAACCCTTGTCGGCAAATTACTCAGCTTATATTCGGGCACTCTGTATGGTTTTACAGTTCTTGCTTGATCAGGAATTTTTCACCCAGGCTAGATAAGGTAGTAACGCTTTTGTCGATACAGAAATCGGTTGAGTTGGAAGAAGCGTTCAGGTTTTGGGCCTTAAAATAGTTAGATGCTGACTTCCGCATGATTAAACTTTTGATTTCAAAGTACCCAAATCCATAAAGCTTTATTACTGCTTTGGAGAAAGTTGTGTAGTGGTCAATGCTTTTTGGCCACCACATTATAAATTCTCAGTATTGCAGTTCTTGCATAATAGTAGTGGTAACCATTGTTGTGCTGATGATAGAAATTCTCCTCATAAACTATTTAACTTTATGGGGAAGTTACACCCGCACGCCTCAATGTGCCATGATCGTGTCTACTCTCACGCAAAGCGCTTTGCGGGATGTTTTTAAAAGTTCGCCTAGTCTAGCGAGCAATGCCAATATCATCCAAGATGATTGACATATTTTGGTTTGGCGTAAAACTAATGTTTAATATTATCTCATCAGTATTACTACTCTCTGCTATAAGTTCGATAGGAAAAACAATGGTCTGAAGTAATGGCTCTGTAGGTGGATAACTTACATCTTTGTTCTCCAGCTCTGAATAGTCTGAAGTTAACAGCGGGGAAATGCTTCCTTGGGAAGTAAAATTCTGATTAATTACGACGCCATATTTATTGAGAATTTCTATTTTTATGTCAGACAACAGATTATATGGGCTACATTCTCTGTTCTTTTCAGAGCCCAACACTGCTATTGCAAAAGTTAAAAACTTATCTTTCATCGTCAAGCCATCGATTGGCGCTAATTTAACTTGAAAAGAAGTTTCAACTTGTTTCTTGAGTTTCAGAGCTAATACATTGTTTGGTGTATCTACGCCACCTCTTAATTGCTCCTTTATAATTGAAGGCATGCCCAATTGCTCCTGGCCATCAACCAAAACCTTATACCTTTTACGGTCTGTATTGAGAACTTCAAAGTTCTCAATAACTTGAAAAGCTGAAGTTATATATCGAGAGACATAGATGTCCTTGGGAAGATCAAACTCTGAGATTGGAGGTCGTCTTAGTATATTTTCATATTCTTTTTTCCCTAACAAAGTGAGATCAATAAAGGCAGATAAAAAGACTTTGGTCAACTGCTCTTGCTGTTTAGGCGACAATAGTTTTTTATAAAATCTTTTGCTTCCTCCCCAATGAGTATCATTAGACATATCTTGATTAAAATTTATGTGGTTAGCTTTATATACGTAAATTGAATACTTTACATAGTCATTACCATCATCAAATAACGTTCTTTGCCATTGCTGACTACCAAGAAACTGATAAACGTCTGCATCGTGCCCTCCTTGCAGTACTAAGTAATTAGTGTTTCTTAGAATGTTTTTGCCATTAGCATGTTGGTATTGACCATCCATTGGTGCTAACGCGACTACCGATTTAATACCGAAACCAAACTCTGTAAGCTTATCGCTATTTGGTAAGGTTTTTAAATTATTGAATGTAGAGGCTAAGGAGACAGCTTCTCCTCCTCTAGACATACCAATTAATGCAATTTTTTCCAAATCAAATTTGTTATAAAAAATGCTATCCTGTTTTCTATTCCAAGAACGCAGTAGCTTCAGGTGTTCCAACAATACCCAGCCACGAGCGCCGCTTTCTCCCATTAAGCCATTTAAATAAGTTTGATCTACCTGAACAACGACGTAACCGCGACTAGAAAGCAACTCACCTAAATAATTAAAACCAGGGTCTGAATTGCCATGAACTAAAAGAATAACTGGTTTCTTCTCTGAAGTATCAGGAAACCAAACTTTACCATCTAGCGCTAAATTTGCGCTTTCAAATGTATGGTATGCGTCATATTTATAGCCCTGATTTTTGGAATATTCAGCAAGAAAACCTGGTAGCGTGATGGTTGGAGTAATTATGTCGGGCTTATCAATGGAGAATAAAAATGGCTTTTCCCCGTAGGTAATCACATCAAATTTATACTTCCCTCTTTCGGCAGGATTTGATAAGCCACTCTTTTGTGTTTTAGGAAAAATGTATTTATCTGAAGCACACTGTAAAACCTCATAGGCAGTAGCTGAATGGGAAATCGATAGAATGATGATAGATACTAAATGTGCAAGTAAACGTTTCATTATTATCCTTAACACTTTATTTACTGAGTTTTATGTTAACAATGTAGGAGTTGAGGCTTTAGACGCGAAAAATATAAAAAAGGTTTAAAGGTTTTGAGAATAGGACTAGTCAGCATCCTTTTTTCTGCAATTGCAATCATTCTGTGTACTAACTTATTCCTCTTCAAAATTAAGTTAGATCCAATGTCCATTTCCTGTAACTTGTAGTGGTCAACTAATTCCGGACAGTGAACTAAGTTTTTCTTCTGCTACTGCTGGAGCTTGCATATCGTTATGACTATGTGGCCTTCTACAGTTGTAATAGTTCATCAAGTAAAAGCTAACGTATTGTTCAGCTTCTCTAAATATAGTGGAGTTTAGTTTCGGGGCGCTTCTCACAAAAAGATTCCTTCTAGTCGTTCAAGCTTCAATTTCACCTAATTACGACCTAAGAGCAATATACTCATTAGAGGTGCTATTAGGTGTCGTCCTATAAATCCTCCCCTCAAAGGCGCTGAAAGGGCAGAATAATTGTATTGAAATATGGTGCAGCAAGTGTGCGACGAAACTAATGTGCGATAAGAATGATAGTAGATAGAGCTAACTTATTGAATAGGGTAAGGAAAAGCTGGTCGGCATAGCAGGATTTGAACCTGCGACCCCTGACACCCCATGACAGTGCGCTACCAAGCTGCGCTATATGCCGACTTGTGCTTTACTATACGGATTTTTTTTTGAAAGGCAATAAGTGGTTGGTTTGTTTGGACATTAAATGAACTCAAGGGCGTATTTTTGTGTTCTTCGTCATTAAATCTGAGTTTTATAAGAAGAAAGCGCACTAAATATAAGCACTAGTGCGCTGTATTGGTCTATTTAGTCCAAATGCCTTTTGGTAGTGTTTTTTCTACTTCAGGGTTGGTACTAGGATCAAACTCTGGGGTTACGCCAGCTTTAAGCTGCTTTTTATAATCGTTGGCAAGCCATAGCACGACTTTGCGAAGCATAAAGAGTGCAACCACGTTAACTACAGCCATTAAACCCATTGAAATATCAGCGAGTGTCCAAACCAGTCCAAGTTCGCTTACCGCACCAAACATTACCATACCTAATACACAAGCTCTAAATACCATCATGCCTTTCTTTGAATGGTGATCTAAGAACAGTAGGTTGGTTTCTGCATAACTATAGTTGGCAACAATGGAGGTAAAAGCGAAAAATAGAATAGCTACCGCAACGAAAATTGCGCCCCATTCCCCTACATGATGAACCAATGCAGATTGCGTTAATTCAATGCCAGTTAAACCTGAGTTTGGCTCGAGCTGACCAGATAAAAGAATAAGCGACGCGGTCGCGGTACAGATCACTATGGTATCTACAAATACACCTAGCATTTGTACATAACCTTGTGATGCTGGATGGTTTGGATTTGGTGTTGCACTTGCAGCAGCGTTTGCAGCGCTACCCATACCGGCTTCATTTGAGAATAAGCCGCGCTTGATCCCTTGAAGCATTGCTTGCATTACCGCGTAGCCAATAGCACCAGCACCCGCTTGCTCAATACCCATTGCACTTTTTACTATTAACATGAATATGTCTGGTAGCTGCGCAAAGTTCACAGCACAGACGTAAAGTGCAAGTATAAGATAAGCAACGGCCATAAAAGGTACGACAAGTTCTGCAAAGCGTGCAATAGTTTTTAAACCACCGAAGATGATAATCCCAGAAGCTGCTACTAACGCAATACCCATCACATATTTAGGCACATCAAAGGCAACGTTAAATGCTGCAGCAATGGAGTTGGCTTGTACTGCATTAAAGACGAAACCAAATGCAAGGATAAGGCAAAGTGAGAATAACACCCCCATCCACTTACGTTTTAAACCTAGCTCCATATAATAAGCAGGGCCACCACGGAAGTTTCCGTCATCATCTTTTGTCTTATATAGCTGCGCTAAGCAACTTTCAGCAAAACTAGTCGCCATACCAATCAAGGCAATGAGCCACATCCATAATATAGCACCAGGACCGCCTAAATAGAGCGCAACGCCAACACCTGCCATATTACCGGTACCAACCCGTGCGGCGAGTGAAGTACAGAATGCTTGAAAAGAGGAGATACCATCTTCAGCACCTTCGCGGCTTTGCATCATTACCTTCACCATATATGGGAATTGAGTGAATTGAATAAAGCCAAGCCTAATTGTGAAGAATACACCTGCAGCTATTAAGAGATAGATAAGTAGATGGCCCCATAAAAGACCACTTATCGAGTTTAAGATATCAGCCATGTATTTAGCCTTTTTCTAAGAACGAGTAAATAATGGGGCGGTAATCTACCACAAAGAAAAGCAAAAGCCGAAATTCCTGTGGGTTATCCACAGAAAATGTGGATAAGTTGTTAGGATTCGGTGGGCTAAAAAGCATTTGAAAAATAAATAGAAAAAACCGAAAAAAAGGGTTGCACTAAAATCGGATCGCCCTATAATGCGACCCCACTGACACGGGGCACTACGCTGGAAAGCAATAAGCCAACGAGTTGGTAGTCGAGTAAAACTTAGCTTTGAAAACTTCTCAAGAAATTCAAAATTAAGTGTTGACAAAAAAACGGGAATGCTTATAATGCACATCCCTCGAAACAACGAAATGTTTCGAAATGTTCTTTAAAAATATGAAGCAATCATCTGTGTGGGCACTCGTAC
>NZ_SGPI01000019.1:0-18747 GCF_004208845.1 Pseudoalteromonas sp. CO348
GTGGATGCGCATTATAGGGAGATCCGATTTTAGTGCAACCCCTTTTTTCATTAAAACTTATAAAAAAGGTTCGTTCGAACAAAAAACAAACGAAACATACCAAAGCAGTATGTTTTTTACTCAGGAAAACCGAATTGAGGTCACGCGAGCCTACATAAACTTTAAGCATCACAGTGGAACAACTAAAACAAATGGCGTTATATAGCATCTGTTAGCATATCAACTTGTCTACTTACATATAGAAATCGAAACAAAGCCAGGTCAACTCTGCTTTATGTAGAGGAGGTGTACGTAAATTATGTGGAAGTGAAAATGCAAAGCCACTAAGAAGCAGTAAGTCTCTCCAATAAGCAGGGCTAGATACCTAAATGATACCTTTTATCGAAAATATGAAGATAGGTGCGTTTATAAAGGTATTGAATACTAACTTTCGATTCTTCTTATTATTGGCTAGTAGCTATAGTAATGATTCTGGGATCTAAAGAAACAATGTTTAAGTAAAAGAAGATGTGGATAAATCAGTAACAGTGGCGTTTTTGTATAATAAAAATGGTAAATAAGAAATATATCAAGAATAAGGAGAATATGCGATATGGAGGCGGAACCCGGAGTCGAACCGAGGTAGACGGATTTGCAATCCGCTGCATGGCCACTCTGCCATTCCGCCATGAAGAATATTGGAGCGAGTAACGAGGTTCGAACTCGTGACCTCGACCTTGGCAAGGTCGCGCTCTACCAGCTGAGCTATACTCGCATTCCATTTTTCACACTGGTAAATTTGATATGTGAAAAATAAATGGTGCCCGGGGCCGGACTTGAACCGGCACGCTGTTACCAGCGAGGGATTTTAAATCCCTTGTGTCTACCAATTCCACCACCCGGGCATCGGGTGTGAAAGCAAAAATTGGAGCGAGTAACGAGGTTCGAACTCGTGACCTCGACCTTGGCAAGGTCGCGCTCTACCAGCTGAGCTATACTCGCGTTCCATTTTGTACATAAAAACCATGTAGATTTGTTACATACAAATCCCGATATAAATGGTGCCCGGGGCCGGACTTGAACCGGCACGCTGTTACCAGCGAGGGATTTTAAATCCCTTGTGTCTACCAATTCCACCACCCGGGCATCGGGCTTGCTTTCGCATGTGGATATGTTGAGAAATGGAGGCGGAACCCGGAGTCGAACCGAGGTAGACGGATTTGCAATCCGCTGCATGGCCACTCTGCCATTCCGCCGCAAATTTGGAGCGAGTAACGAGGTTCGAACTCGTGACCTCGACCTTGGCAAGGTCGCGCTCTACCAGCTGAGCTATACTCGCGTTCCATTATTTAAATCTACTTATTTACTAAGCTTCTTTAAACTTTAACTTGCTAGGTGATGCTATCTAAATTTCATTTAGATGACATACTGCCCTCTCAACACGGACGCATTCTACAGAAGTTCTGGAACGCGTCAACATAAAAAATGAATGTTTTGAATCGTTTGCTCAAAATTTATCTAAACCGCTGGGTTTATAATCATTTCAAGTCAAGAATTAGTCAATTCTCCTTTTGCAGCATAGAGATACTGGATCATAGAAACTAATGTTAGCAATGTCGCGATAGCTAAAAGTGCGTAACTTAGCATTGTCATCCAATCTGATAATTGCCAAATCAAACCTATAATAGCTAACATCTGTGCAGCTGTTTTGAATTTGCCCAGCCAAGATACTGCAACACTACCTCTTTTACCTTGTTCAGCCATCCATTCACGAAGCGCAGAAATAACTATTTCTCTACTAATAATGACAACAGCAGAAATAGTAATGAAATAATTATCATAATGTGTAGCAAGTATCACTAAAGCAACACTGACCATCACCTTGTCGGCAACAGGATCTAAAAAAGCACCAAATGGTGTTGACTGTTCCAACTTACGCGCAAGATAGCCATCGAGGATATCGGTAACGGAAGCTAACCAAAAAATAAAAGCGGCGGCAAAAAACGCCCATGAATAAGGAAGATAAAAAACGACTGCAAACACGGGAATGAGTAGCAATCTAAATGTTGTGAGCGTATTTGGAATATTCCACATAACTACTTGGTATTGTCTTTTTTTCTATGTTCGCATGATTGCTTAAGCTTTGTCATGCAAATGATTAAATATCTTTTCAGCCATTTCAGGGCTGATCCCAGGAACTTGCTTTAATTGATGTATATTTGCAGATTTAACTCCCTGCATGCCTCCTAAAAACTTAAGTAGTGCCTGACGTCTTTTCTGACCTACGCCTTCAATCTCTTCAAGCACAGATTGCGTTCTTTGTTTTTGTCTTTTATTACGATGCCCTGCAATTGCAAAGCGATGTGATTCGTCGCGGATATGCTGGATAAGGTGTAATGCAGGTGAATCACTTTCGACATTCACTGTTTTACGACCACCATCTATTAGCAATGTTTCTAATCCTGGCTTTCGGCTTGTGCCTTTTGCAACCCCTATCAGTATCGGCATTTTATTGAGTTGCCAATCAGCGAAGAAAGATTCCGCCCTACCTAACTGCCCCTTACCACCATCAATAAAGATAATATCGGGTACTTTCGCTTCATCCGACATTTTGCCGTAGCGCTTATTTAATGCAAAATCCATCGCTGCGTAATCATCCCCTGGGGTGATCCCTGTGACGTTATATCTGCGATACTCTCTATTGTTTGGCCCTTGACCATCAAATACAACACACGATGCGACCGTGTTTTCTCCCATGGTATGGCTGATATCAAAACACTCCATTCTTTGAATGTCTGACAGCCCTAGCACTGCTTTTAGTTTGGCATATCGTTTGGTGATTGAGTCTTGTGCACTTTGTTTAACTTCAATACTGTTTTGCGCATTTTTATTTGCTAATGCAAGATATTGGGCTCGTTCCCCACGAACGTTACATTTGAAATTAACTTTGCGCTTCGAAACTTGAGTCAGTGCTGCTTCTAATGCACTTCCTTCTTCTATTTCGAATGGCAATACAATTTCTTTAGCAATTCTAGAGTGGTTACCCGTTGAAATATAATACTGCCCGATGAAAGAAGTTAGCACTTCATCTGCGCCAGAATCTTTTGGTACTTTTGGAAAATGTGTTTTCGTCCCAAGTACCTTATGCTCCCTTATCATCAGTACATGAATGGCCACTAAACCGTTCTTCTGCTCATAACCGATGACATCAAGCTCTGCAAAGTTTCCTGCAATGGACTGCTGCTCTTGCATTTGCCTTAATAAAGCAATTTGATCTCTATGTTTTGCTGCTTTCTCAAAGTCCAAAGACATACTGGCGGTTTCCATTCGTTCCACCAGTGCTGAGATTACGTCCTGAGAGCGTCCCGTCAAAAACTGTCGAACCATGGCTACTTGTTCTTGGTATTCTTCGTCGCTTACTTTGCCAACGCATGGTCCTGAACATCTTTTTAACTGATACTGCAAACAAGGTCGGCTGCGTGCGCGGTAATACGCATCTTCGCATTGCCTAACCGGGAAGATCTTCTGCATTAACCTCAGACTTTCCGATACCGCAGCACTGCTAGGAAAAGGACCAAAATATTCGCCTTTTTGTTTTCTACTACCACGATGAAATGCAAGTCTTGGATGTTGATGGGCGCTCAAGAAAATATACGGATAACTTTTATCATCTCTTAAGAGGATGTTATATCGTGGTTGGTATTTCTTAATTAAGTTATTTTCTAAAAGCAGCGCTTCGGTTTCGGTATTCGTTAGCGTTACTTCAATATGGTCAATATTACTGACCAATACTCGCGTTTTACTATCTGTGATATTTGAACGGAAGTAGCTAGAAACTCGTTTTTTGAGGTTTTTTGCTTTACCAACATAGATAACCTGGTCGTCCACATCGTACATGCGGTACACACCAGGTTCTGTTGTTAATGTCTTAAGGAAAGGTTTGTAATCAAATTCAGTCATTTAAAAAGAACTTAATGACTGCTATCTATATCGATCATTTTATGGCGAATCGCCAAGTGGGTTAATTCCACATCACCACTCACATTGAGCTTTTCAAACATGCGATAGCGATAACTATTTACCGTCTTAGAGCTCAGGTTCAAGCGATCTGCAATATTTTGTGCTTTCTCACCTTTGGTGATCATGAGCATGATCTGCAATTCTCTTTCCGATAGCGATTGGAAAGGGTTTTCGTCATTGCGGCCACTAAATTGCGCAAGGGCAATTTGCTGAGCAATTTCTGGCGCAATATAACGCTGACCAGCATTAACTGCACGTATTGCATTGATCATTTCATCAGGGCCAGCACCTTTTGTTAGGTAACCATGCGCACCAATTTGCATTACCTTGCTTGGGAAAGGATCTTCACAATGCACGGTAAGCACAATAACTTTTACATCTGGACAGTAACGGCAAATCTTTTTGGTCGCTTCCAATCCACCAATACCAGGCATGTTCATGTCCATTAGCACAATGTCAGGCTCACTTTGGCGACAAAAGGTTACGGCTTCCTCACCGGTTTTGGCTTCTCCTACCACTTTAAAGCCACGCACATCATCTAAAATGCGTTTTATGCCAGTCCTGACAAGTTCATGATCATCAACTAAAAGCACATTAATCAATGGCACACCCTCTACATATATATTGGTAAAAGGAGCGAAGCAACCAACAGCCCCGCTTCCAGATGTTTGAGATTACCACATATTTTTTAAAAGCATAACGATAGAAACGAGAGAAAAATACAATTTTGATGTGAATTAACTAAATAGTTAATTAATGAAAGAGGCAGTTTGATTATAATTTCACCGCTTTGTGATTTTAAAGGCAGTCGCTATAGCATTTAGCCATAGCGACTTATAGTAGATTTATTTTTATATGACTCAGCTTTGCTTCGAAAATTTATCGACCCAAAGTGCAATCACACCGTCACCGGTTACGTTACATGCCGTGCCAAAACTGTCTTGCGCTAAATATAAAGCAATCATCAATGCCACTGCGCCTTCATTAAAACCAAGCATACTGGTCAATAGTCCAAGCGCAGACATAACCGCGCCACCCGGCGCACCAGGAGCCGCAATCATTACGACACCAAGCATAAAGATGAATGGCAACATTTCCGACAATGACGGTACAACCATCTCAGGAGAAAGCAGCATCACAGCCATTGCACAAGTCACTATGGTAATAGTCGACCCTGACAAATGGATGGTGGCACAAAGTGGTACGGTAAAATTGGCAACCTCTTCGTTAACATTATTAGATTTACTTGCGCGAAGAGACACTGGAATAGTTGCCGCGCTCGACATAGTGCCAATAGCGGTAAAATACGCAGGTAGCATATTTTTGATTAATTCCAGTGGATTTCTACCAAGTAGCAGGCCGCTCACCACAAACAAAGTGCTTAGCCATAGCCAATGCATAATAATCGCGGCAAGCAATACTACGCCAAACGTACTCAGGGTGTCGAATACCGTACCAGCTACTGCCATTTCAGCAAAAACGCCTGCGATGTAAAGCGGTAATACTGGAATAATAACTTTCGCAAGCAGTGCATCTACCACATCTCTCGCTTCGTCAGTGACACCTTTAAGTTTTGCTAAGCCACACTGGCTCATCCCAATACCAAAGATAAATGCCGTTGCAAGTGCCGTCATCACTCCCATCAGCGGAGGGATCTCAATATTAATAAAGCTATTAAGATGAGACTCTTCCACAGCTTGATAAGCAACGCCCCCGTCAAAGAATGGGATGAAAGCATTAACTAATAAAAATGCTAATGTGCCAGCAATAACGGTTGACCCATAAGCAAAGCCGACTGTCTTACCAAGTAAGTGGCCCGATCCCTTTGGTAAACCTGCTATACCTGAAGCAATAAAAAGCAGGATTATCAGAGGAATAGTAAAGCTGATAAGTTGCCCTATGATCACCTTGAAGGTGTATAAGAGCTCAACTAACACAGTCGGCAAGTACAGACCCGCCAACATACCAGCGACGATACCCGCCACTAGCTTCAATATAAGAGACATAATTACTTCCTAGCAGATTTTCAAAGGCGTTGTTGTAACATGTTTTTGACCATCTTTGCTATTAATTCGATGGAGATAAATAGATTTGTACATTTTATGTATACATATTCGCCACCTAACGTAAATAATTGCAACTTGACGAAAATAAATTGTTTCAGCTCATTGCATATTATCTAATACTGGAAAAAGTCTCTGTAAAATAATTAAATTCATGCTTAAAGCTGTAACCTACTCTTTTGTCGCGCTTAGTCTATCTAGCCAAACATGGGCACTAGACCCAAATAAAATCCCATTTATCGACAGTTCTGCAAAAATTGATGGTGTACTTGAAGCCGATATTTGGCAACGTGCATTAGAAATAGATATCAACAACATCACTTGGCCATACGAGAACCAATCAAGTCCAGTACAAACTAAGGCCTACGTATATGAAAATGGTCAATCTTTGTTTATTGCTTTTGATGCAAAGGATCCTAATCCTGAGTTGATCCGCGCATTTTATCGTGACCGTGACCGCGCCTGGGAAGATGATCTTGTCGGCATTAAAATTGATTCATTTAACAATGCCCAAAGCGCTTACCAGTTTTTCATCAATCCACTAGGTGTACAACAAGACTCAATTGAAAACGAACTCACTAAAAGTGAGAATGGTTCTTGGAATGGGATCTGGGATAGCGTCGGAAAGATAAACAAAGACGGTTATGTTGTTGAAGTTGAAATCCCACTCCGTGTATTAAATTTTAACGACTCCCTCGAGAGCAAAACCATGGCTTTAGAGTTTCTGCGTTTTTATCCAAGAAATGAAAGGTTGCGCATCTCCAGCATGCAATTGCGACATGCAAACTCTTGCTGGATCTGTCAGATGCCAAAATATCAAGGATTTGCTAAGGCTAAGCAAGGGAGTAACTTTGCCGTTATTCCAACACTAGTCACCAATAGGCGAGAATCTCGCGACATAGATGATGGTATCGCAGAGCCATGGCAAGCCGACAATAATGTCGAGCCGGGTTTAGACGTCAAGTGGGCTATCACACCAGATATGACGCTAAACGCAACATTAAACCCTGATTTCTCACAAGTTGAAGCTGACACGGGACAATTGAGCGTTAACAATAGCTTTAGCCTATTTTTCCCTGAAAAACGGGCGTTCTTTTTAGATAATTCCGATTACTTTTCTTCTCACCTTAACCTTATTCATACTCGGAACATTTCGGCTCCCGATTATGGCATCAAGCTTACCGGTAATAAAAACGGTCACACTTTTGCAGGATTTATTGCCAACGATGAAAGACTCAATGTCGTTGTTCCCGGAAATCTGGGCTCGAGCGTTGTCTCATTAGAGAGAAAAAGCCAAAACATGGCACTGAGATATCGTCATGACCTAAACAAAACCTTGTCAGTAGGCGTGACATCGACAACTAGGCAAAGCGACGACTATCGCAACCAAGTTGCGAGTATAGACGCCAAATACAAGCCAACAGATAACGATACCTTACAGGTGCAGCTAATTGGCTCAGATACAGACTATGATAGCGCTTTTGCTGAAGCGTTATGTGATAGTACGCTCGCGGAGTGCGACCTAAACGAAAGTGTACTCAGAGTGATTGACGAAGATGACCGTGGTGCTGGCTATTACGTTAATTATGAGCATAATCGCAAGCATTGGAAGGCATTTACCAGCTATCAAGCTCGCGATGCAGCACTTAGAACCGATATGGGCTTTATCACTCAGGTCGACTTTAATAAATTTCTTTTTGGCGGAGAGTACCGTTGGTATGGCGATGACAACAACTGGTGGAACCGTGCACGTTGGTACGCCGACTGGGATATTTCCCACAACGAGCAAGGCGAGTTATTAGAAAAAGAGGTGCAAACCAACTTTGCAGTTGACGGCCCATTGCAAAGCTTTCTTGATTTTGGTGTTGAACATAGAAAACGCACTGGACTGCGACATGATGAAACCCGTTTAGCGATTGACGGCAATACCGATCTATTTACCGAGAATTCACAGTGGACCTATATGGAGTTCAAGCCAATGGCCGGTGTTTTCGCAGGCTTAAACTTAAGTAAAGGAAACCGCGTTGACCTTGCAAACAACCGTCTTGGTGATTTGTATTTCGCCCGTCCGGTTATTAACGTCAATCTTGGCAAACATTTTGAAGTTAGATTGCGCCATACATTTGAAAAAATGAAAGCGAATGGCGCGGAAGTTTATACCGCAAATCTGAGCGATATACGCCTGACTTACCAATTTAACATTAATAGCTATCTGAGATTGGCAATCATCAACACGGATATTTCGAGAAACCAGAGCAATTATAATGACGATGTTGATGCTACTTATAAAAGTATCAGCACCCAACTGCTCTATTCCTACAAACTAAACCCACAAACCGTTTTCTTTGCAGGCTATTCCGATCATGGTTATCAAGACGATGATTTGTCAAAGATAACTAAAGACGAAAAGACGGTATTTATGAAGTTCAGTTATGCCTGGTTGATTTAAATATCAAACTTTAAATAACTATTGGCTATAAGCAAATTTGATATATCTTATAGCCAATCTTTCCTTTCGTTTTGCGAAATGCGCAGTAAAGTGATGGAATACAAGCAAACCTAGATTAGGGAACACAAATGACTAAAGTATATGCAGATAACAGTCTAACTATCGGTAATACACCGTTGGTTAAAATCAATCGCGTTTCTGGCGGCAATGTTTACGCAAAAGTGGAAGCGCGTAACCCAAGCTTCAGCGTTAAATGCCGTATTGGTGCGTCTATGATCTGGGAAGCTGAAAAAGCGGGCCTTCTTAGCGAAGGTAAAGAACTTATTGAACCAACTTCAGGTAACACGGGTATTGCATTGGCTTTCGTTGCTGCTTCTCGCGGTTATAAATTGACACTTACTATGCCAAATACGATGAGCCTTGAGCGTCGTAAACTACTTAAAGCACTTGGCGCAAATTTAGTGCTGACAGAAGGCGCCAAGGGCATGAAAGGCGCGATTGAAAAAGCAAATGAAATCCAAGCAAGTAACCCTGAAAAATACGTGTTACTGCAACAGTTTGAAAATCCAGCAAACCCGAAGATCCACTTTGAAACAACGGGTCCAGAAATTTTTGATGCACTTGAAGGTAATATCGATTACTTCGTTGCGGGCGTTGGTACGGGTGGCACGATCACCGGTGTTTCACGCTATCTGAAAAATGAAAAAGGCCTAAATGTTAAGTCAATCGCTGTTGAGCCAGTTGACTCACCAGTTATCACGCAAACCCTTGCGGGCGACGAAGTAAAACCAGGTCCACACAAAATTCAAGGGATTGGCGCTGGCTTTATTCCGGGCAACCTAGATCTTGAGCTTATTGATGGCGTTGAGTTGGTGTCGAATGAAGATGCAATTGCAATGGCACACCAGCTGATGAAAGACGAAGGTATTTTAGTAGGTATTTCTTCAGGCGCAGCCCTAGTTGCCGCAAAGCGTATTGCCGAGCAACCTGAAAATGCTGATAAAAACATCGTGGTTATTTTGCCAAGCGCTGCAGAGCGTTACCTAACTAGCCCACTCTTTGCAGACACATTCTCTGAACAAGAATTAGTGCAGTAAGAGTAGAGCTTCATATTCTAGATTACCAAGGGGCATCACTGCCCCTTTGTTTTTTATATTATTCCTTTTAATTTCACTTCCTTTCACTACACTTTATCTATTCGCTACGCTTTTTTGACTTCGATGATTGTAAAGACCTTATTACTCATGTTTTTTCTCATGTTTAGTAGTTTCATCTATGGGGAGAATTTAAACGTTGCCTACTTTAAGGGTGGAGAATTTCGCCTTGTTGCTGGAGAAAAGTATCAAGGGGGCTATCTATACAATAAGAAAGGCAAAAATGCCTTCATTCATATTGTGACATTAGATTGGCCACCTTATATCGGTGCAAACCTTTGCAATAAAGGCTGGGCCTTTCAGTTTGCCGTCGCACTGCTTACAGACTTAGATTATCAAGTGTATGTTGAATTTTTGCCTTGGGCTCGTGCCGTAAGGGCCGCGGAAACGGGAAAAGCCGATATATTATTCCCTGAATACTATATAGAGGATTCAGCACCGTCTGACAATCACAAGAATAAGACCCGCAGAGAGCTACTTGCTTTATCTAATGCCTTTCCTGGTGGTGAAATCGGCTTTTTGAAACGAAGAGGTGAAGAAGACCGCTTTGATGGCAATCTAAACTCAGTTAAGAATGAGCTCATTGGTGTCGTGAGGGGCTATCAGAATACCCCTGAGTTTGATGCTATGATGGATAATGGTGAATTTGTTACTGTAGAGGCCGTAAATGATTTACAGCTGGTGAAGTTACTCGTCGGTAAACGCGTAAATTTAGTAATAGGCGATCCAAAAGTGCTGCGCTTTACGGTCAATTATTCAGACTTACCTAGAGCTGAGAAAATTGAATTACTGAGAAACATTGAAAACGTGACGCCACCTATAAAGTACAATCACCTCTACTTTGCGCTTAGCAAGCAAAAGCCACATTGGCGTGAATTGCTCAAAGATATTAATCGCAATCTCTATCAATTTGAGAACAGTGGTGAA
Source organism: Pseudoalteromonas sp. CO348 (assembly GCF_004208845.1). NCBI lineage: Bacteria > Pseudomonadati > Pseudomonadota > Gammaproteobacteria > Alteromonadales > Pseudoalteromonadaceae > Pseudoalteromonas > Pseudoalteromonas sp. CO348. The sequence continues at coordinate 10,593 of NZ_SGPI01000019.1, forward strand.
ACGCAAAGAATGATCGAAATGGTCAGTAACGAGTGTTATTGACCTCTACACAGAACTTAACGCCTAAGCATCGCGGTTTGTTCAATGCCTCAGCTTAAACACACCGCATTTTTAGCTAAAATACGCTTAGGCAAAGCGCTTTAGTTAATTCCTAAATACTTGTGCACTTGAACTGATAAGCGCCAATTTTTCGCTTTGCAATTGTCTATTGCAAGCTTAGTGGCCTTGGCTTTTTGGCTGATTGGCTGAAGATACACTAGCTTTGGTTCAACCCCAGTTTGTGCAAATAACACCTCTAATTCCTCAATATGCTTTTGCATCGCGACGGGGTGCTTTATCTCATCGGCACGAGCCATTGCACTTGGAAGTACTTTGTAACCCCCACGCATATTAATTTTTGGCGACACGGTAACCCAAGTTTCAGCTGGCGCGAGGATCTCAAATGTGCCACTGGTTTCAATCTGTGTGCTGTACCCTTTACTATGCAATGACTCGCATAATGGGCGAAGATCAAACATACAAGGTTCACCACCGGTGATCACCACATGTTTGGCTTGGTAGCCTCGCGCCTCGAAAATCGCCAAGATCTCGTCAGCACTCGCGTTCGCCCACCACTCTGAGTCAGCCTTTTTTTCTACAGTGTTATCCAATGAAACAATAAAAGTGTCGTTGGTTTCCCAGGTTTGTTTGGTATCACACCAAGCACAACCAACTGGACAGCCCTGCAAACGTAAAAAGATTGAAGGCGTACCAGTGAAGCTTGCTTCACCCTGAATTGTTTCAAATATTTCGTTAACCTTGTACAAAATGGCCCCGTGTTTAAGATAAAGTTGTCGAAAAATACCGCGAGAAAATTGTCATTTCTCCAGCGGCCGTGTAGTATATCGCGCCCTGAAGTAAACCTCTATCAAAATCGAGGCAAATCACCTATGAGCGAAAAAGTTGTCGTAATCTATTCCGGCGGAATGGACTCTTACACTGTACTAAACAAGGCTGTCCGCGAGGGCCATGAGGTTTATGCACTGTCTTTTAACTATGGCCAGCGACATGTAAAAGAGTTACAAGTTGCCGCTGACGTATGTGCAAAACTCGGCGTTGCTCATAAGGTCGTTGATATCTCTGCTATCAATCAATTATTGTCAGGCTCTAGCCTAACAGATGACATCGACGTGCCAGAAGGCCACTATGAAGAAGAGAGCATGAAGAGCACGATAGTGCCTAATCGCAATATGATTTTGCTTTCTCTTGCGGTAGGTTATGCTGTCTCTCTAAAAGCAAATAAGGTATTTTACGGTGCTCACTCTGGCGATCATGCAATTTATCCGGATTGCCGCCCTGAGTTCGTTAAAAAGATGGATGATGTTTGCCGCATTGCGAACTACGACGCCGTTGAAATTGTCAGTCCTTACCTTAACAACTCAAAAATTGATATCCTGACCGACGGTCTAAAAATGGGATTAGATTACGCTGACACTTGGACGTGTTACAACGGCCGCGAAAAAGCATGTGGTAAATGTGGTGCTTGCCAAGAGCGTCTCGAAGCGTTTGAACTAAACCACGCAACAGATCCACTCCCGTACGAATAACAGTATCGAAAAAGGCCTCTGTTGAGGCCTTTTTCATATACTTTTCAAGTCTTCATTTCACCGGAAGCGTCATACCTTCAAATAGCTTGTCGATATCATCTTGATTTCGTAGCAAACTTGCACGCTCTACCACATCTTTTGTGAGATGCGGTGCAAATCGCTCAATAAAATCGTACATGTAGCCTCTTAGGAAGCTTCCTTTTCTGAAACCAATTTTCGTCGTACTTGCTTCGAATAGGTGACTCGCATCGATGCAAACTAAGTCGCTATCAGACTTTTCATCAAGTGCCATTGACGCTAATACGCCAACACCGAGCCCTAATCTTACGTAGGTTTTAATCACATCGGCGTCTGTTGCAGTAAACACGATGTGTGGCTCCAAACCATGAGCATTAAATGCTTTATCCAGTTCTGAGCGGCCAGTAAAGCCAAATACATAGGTGATCAACGGATATTTAGCGACGTCTTGCACCGTCAGTGCACTGCCTTTTTGTGCGAGAGGATGGTCTTTGGCGACCACAATACTGCGATTCCAGTGATAGCAAGGTAGCATGACCAGATCACTGTACAAATGCAGCGCCTCGGTAGCGATAGCAAAGTCAGCATCACCTCGAGCGGCAGCATCAGAGATTTGCTGTGGCGTACCTTGATGCATATGTAAAGAAACCGCAGGGTATTTTTTCATAAACCCTTGGATCACAGGAGGTAACGCGTAACGAGCTTGAGTATGCGTCGTTGCGATGTTCAGTTTACCTTGATCTGGTAAGGTATGTTCATTTGCAACCGCTTTGATCCCTTCCACTTTAGAAAGGATCTCACGAGCAATATTAATAATTTCATTACCCGCGCCCGTAACATGCGTTAAATGCTTACCGCTACGGCCAAAAATTTGTACCCCCAACTCGTCTTCAAGCATACGCACTTGCTTTGAAATACCTGGTTGAGAGGTATATAAACTTTCCGCCGTCGCTGACACATTAAGGTTGTGATTCAACACTTCGACGATATATCTCAATTGTTGTAATTTCATATTGCTTTTATTCTTATGATCTCTTGATGTTGAGCATCAGCCCATAGCAAAACCGCTTTTTGTTAGCGAGTTTAGTGCAAAGCGATAAAAACCGCCTGTTACGACCTTATGTAGGCTAGCACATTTGGTAAAAATGAGGTAGCCAAGAGGTACTAAATATCAGCATTTTCACTGACGCTCAGACAGTCACTTGGCCAAATAGCGAATATTTTGACACGCTTTTGCAAACTCACGTGCTAAATCTGGCGACTATCTTGCACTAAAACTAACCGCTCATTTAGGCATCAGCTATACTAAAAAATAATGAATTCTTTATCTTTTTTACAGGTTATTGTCGTAAACCTGTTCAGAATAGTACGAATTCATGTAAGATTAAAAAATTACACTGGTGGTTACATGAAAGAGATTTCAGTATGTTTGTTTCTATTATAATAATGTTGATTGTTGCACTTATCGTCATAGCAGTTTGGGTAAGCGCGATCCAGCAACATAAAGAGAAACAAGAAGCGGAGAGACGCAAAGAACTTGGTAAGCAAAAACGCGTAATAGAAGAAGCGGAAGACGTCATCATGAATGGCAGCAATATTCCGATGTCTGAAGTCATGATCCGTATCATTCAGCGCCGCGTGCATGACGCTTTAGCCGCAATGGTGGAGTTGTCTCCGACTTCGAAAGAATTAAAAAGTCGCTTACACGAGTCGCAAGAGCGCTTAAATACTCAGCCTGAAAAAACAGCAGACTCAGACTCGATAGCACTTCCTGACAACGACAAGCAAATTATCGCATTAGTTCAAGGCATAAAGAAATTACGCCAACTACTACGCTCAGAGCATAGTAAAGGTAAAGTAGACACTCAACTGTTCGTTAATGAAGACCGTAGGCTGGAGCGATTTCAGCTTAAAATCAATGTTGAAAGCCAGATAAAACGAGGGCTTTCAGCGAGGACCGCAAATATGGTCGGTTCAGCAAGACAATACTTTGAAAAAGCTTACGCTACAATTTGCGCCGTCTCATACAATGATGACTATGTAAAAGAGAAAAAAGCACAGCTGGAAGGTTATTTAGAAGAGATCAGCAGCGAACTTAGAGCGTCCAACGCATCAGCGGTGAAAAAGAAAGCAGAGCAAGAACAAGACGACTTGGACGTCCTGTTTGCACCGAAGAAGAAGTGGTAACACCATCATTTACGTAAAAGGCTGGTCTCCCAGCCGTTTTTATTACAAATGAAGTAAACCCACTTGCTTAACCAAAAGCAAACTTAACGATAAAGAGTACTGTCAGTACCCAAACGCTGATACTGATTTCATTTGCCTTATTACAAGCCAACTTAACTGCCGTATAAGAAATAAAACCCAAAGCAATACCATGTGCGATTGAAAACGTAAGCGGTGTCATCAATAACACAACACTGACAGGAATAGCATCGCTCATCTCATCCCAATTAATCAACTTTAGGTTTTGTAGCATTAATACCGACACATACAGTATCGCGCCTGCCGTCGCATATGCGGGAACCATTTGTGCCAGTGGCGCAAAGAATATCATGAGTAAGAAGCAGATCCCCACGACCACGGCCGTCAACCCTGTGCGACCACCGACAGATACACCTGACACTGATTCGATGTATGAAGTCGTCGTTGAGGTACCGAGCACTGAGCCTGCAATCGTCGCAGTGCTGTCAGCTGACAGTGCCCTACCCAACCTTGGCATGCGACCATGTTCGTCAGATAATCCAGCCTTTTGCGTCACCGCAACCAATGTGCCGCTGGTATCAAATAAATCGACAAATAAAAATGCAAATACCACGCTAAGCATGGAAAGCTCAAAAATTCCGCTCAAATCCAACTGCATATAGGTCGGCGCGATGCTTGGGGGCATATCAACAACCCCATGATAATCTACAAGCCCAAGCCCCCACGCAATACCCGTTACCATTAAAATGCTGATAAGCACGCCACTTTTGACTTCACGGTACATAAGCGCCGCAATAACAAAAAAGCTCGCAATAGCTAATAGCGGGCCGGGAGAAGTGATATCACCAAGTTGTACTAATGTAGCATCGCTTGCGATAACAATTTTCGCGTTCTTTAGCGCGATTAACGCTAAGAATGCGCCAATACCTGCCGCGATCGCACGCTTTAACACGATAGGTATAGCTTGGATCACCCACTCGCGAACTTTGAATACGCTCAAAAATAGAAATAAACAGCCCGACATAAATACCGCGCCTAATGCACTTTGCCATGTATAGCCCATGCCAAGCACAACACCATAGGTAAAAAAGGCGTTTAAGCCCATTCCAGGCGCAAGCGCTAACGGATAGTTTGCCCATAGCCCCATAATAAAACAGCCGATTGCGGCTGCGATACAAGTTGCTACAAAAGCAGCGCCGTGATCCATACCAGCTTCTGCTAGCATTGCAGGGTTTACAAAAACGATGTAAACCATAGTAACGAATGTCGTCAAGCCAGCAATCACCTCAGTTCTTACATTGGTGTGCATAGCTTGCAGTGAAAATAACCGCTCGAGCATAACTAAAATTACAAATTTGAGGAACAAGTGGTTGGATTTTAACACGAATCACTTTAAAACTCGGACAAAATAGTTAAAATTCAGCTACACTCTGCTTATCAACATTATTGCGAATAAAGATATGGATCAAAATAGCACCGACAACTCAGCAAACCATGACTTAGAACAGCAGCTGCTGAATGTGCTTGAATTTGTAACGTCGCCATTAAAAGCGGACGCAAAATTCCCAGATCTTCACGACAATACCCAAGCTTTGAAAAAAGGCCTCTATTACCTTAAAGAAAAATCTTTTCCGCTCGCGGCAAAATGGCTAAGACTGGCGGCGATGTCTGGTGATTTGAAGGCACAGTTTTTTTTAGGTTTGTTGTTTATGAAAGGTCAAGGAGTGCCACCCAGCCCTTTTCATGCAGCCGCTTGGTTAAGTTTGGCCAGCAGCCAAGGGCACAAAGGCGCCGAACAGGTACTACTAGATGTACGCCGCTTCCTTACAACTAAGCGCTTTAGAGATGCACAGTGCTATGCTGCAACACTTTACGAGCAAATCCATCAACTACAGCATATTAGCCAGTAAATTAAATTTGACTCTCCAAAAAAACGTAGGCTAGGCGTAGCTAAGCCTCTCTTAAGTAAACGTACGCTTTCCCTCTGCGACGATCAAAATGATACAGTAGGAAAACTACTGTATAGCAGCTGAGAAAACTTCCAATTGCTTTACTCATACTGAACTTTCGTCAATTAAGCTCTCATTTCAAAAAATCACAACCATTTGTTTTATATTGAAAATTTAAACTAAATAAAAATCAAGCTTGAATATTGATTAAAAAGCTAGCAATTTCCCTTGCATTCACACACTGTATAAACTACTGTATACACATACTGTATAGATAACCAGTGAGACAATTATGTTACACAGCAATACACCTCTACAGCCAAACAATTCGACTTATTACACACTTAACGAAATCAATAATGTTTTCGTTGAAGATGAGATCGTCGCTAGCTTAGAGTTACTTAAAGTTTTACATAAATGTCAGCATAAACAAGGCTGGACGCTACTCGTTGCGCCCGATAATGTACCAAACAAGTCACTACTAGAAAGTGCTTCAGTTGATGCAAGCAAGTTGCTCGTCATTAGGCAAAAGCACATATACGACCTTGAGTATGTACTTAAAAGTGCTATCAGCAATGGTAATTTCGCTGCAGTGGTGATTTGGACTGATATTACATCAGTGCAAACTATCAACAAAATGGAACTGCCGGTATCTGACGTTGCGATCCACTGTTTTCAAAGTGCTTAACCAGCTACAATAACGGGATATAAATTTGTTAAAACAGAAGTTTTTATGTCTTGTTATTGCAATTCATCCCTTCCCTATTCGCAATGTTGTGAGCCGTACCTTAAGGGACAAAAATTCGCAGAGCGTCCACAAATACTCATGCGCTCTCGCTATACTGCATACTGCTTAAAAGATGCAAAGTATATTCATGACACCTACGCCCAGGCTAAACAAGCACAAAATAGTGTCGACGATATTGCTGCATTTGCTAATTACGCACGCTTTATAAAATTAGAAGTGCTAGAAGAAGTAGTAGAAGCTACTCAGGGGATCGTTGAGTTTAAGGCGCACTATATCGCAGAAAACACACACTATATACTCCATGAGCGGTCAAATTTTATTATCGAAGCAGGCAGATGGTATTACTTAGATGGTGAATTGTACGATACGCCTACAACCAAAGTAGGCAGAAATGACCTCTGTCCGTGCGGCAGTAATAAAAAGTACAAAAAGTGCCACGGTAGCTAAAATAACCTGAATTAGAGATTAGATACAAAGCCATAAAAAAGCTTGAAGCAAGCTAAGGATGATTAAAGGCCGTTTAGCTTATACCAGTTGTATTAAGTAAATGATCTATCTTGAAGCGGGGAAATAGCTTTAGTAGCAAGGCAAAAATTTTGCTATTTAGTTGTTCTAAATGAGAAATTTTTAACGAAGCTAATATGCTATTTCACCCTTCAAATTGATTAGAGAATTAATTCAATTGGTATTAGACATGAGGCGCGATAAGCATGGCGTTTTATGTCAGTCTAGTAACGAAGCAAACAGCTGTGAAATGACAAGTTTAATACCAGTTTGTCTTAAATTTACTCAATTTGAAGGAGTAGAAGCAGCTGATGTTGTTACGCCGTCGCGCGTAACATACTCTGCATATCACCCGTTGCAATTTGATCATAAAAACCAGCCGCATCCATCGCCTTATCAGCAACTAAGGCCAGTTTACCCTGCGCGCTCGCCAAACGTCTTTTAACCGCTGGTTCCAAATTTTCTACAACGTCGAGTGGAATATGCTTTTTATCATTTCGTGCGGCAAAAGGTTCTGGATTTAAATTTTCTTGCAATCGCAAGGTTGCCATCGCCCCCATAGATACCAGCTGCGCGTTATGCTGACCAATAAGCATATTGTACTCTTTTGGCGCAAGCGGCTTTTGTGGACCTATTTCAAATTGCTTTTTTAGTATTTCTTCTGAGTTATCTTTTGCGGCAGCTTCAGATTCTGGTAGGTGAAATTGGCTAAAATCTAATGCATCGGTTGATAGCATAGATAACAGCATGGCAAAATCGGCAGAGCGCGTCTCGTGAACACTAATGTTCAATGCGGATCCTAATTGCGACTCACTGATTAAAACGCCATCAATTTGCATGTATTCCAACCGATTATTTTGCTAATTACGAATTTATCGGCCTTTTTCCGAAAAACTTTAGTAGTTTTCTTTACTTCGAAAAAAACTTTGTTATTATCACCGCCGTTGTTTAGGAGGGGTTCCCGAGCGGCCAAAGGGATCAGACTGTAAATCTGACGGCTCAGCCTTCGCTGGTTCGAATCCAGCTCCCTCCACCACTTTCAAATTGTAACGCTTTAAAATGTATGGAGGGGTTCCCGAGCGGCCAAAGGGATCAGACTGTAAATCTGACGGCTCAGCCTTCGCTGGTTCGAATCCAGCTCCCTC
>NZ_SGPI01000003.1:0-18435 GCF_004208845.1 Pseudoalteromonas sp. CO348
TACTCCGAAACTCGTCGGTTCACTCTTCATAAATTACTGGCTCCCGTAAGCAATTCTTAATTGGACTGTAAAATCTAAAAAACTACTCCGAAACTCGTCGGTTCACTCTTCATAAATTACTGGCTCCCGTAAGCAATTCTTAATTGGACTGTAAAATCTAAAAAACTACTCCAAAACTCGTCGGTTCACTCTTCATAAATTAATAGCTCCCGCAGCCAATTTTTAATTGGACTGCACAATCTAAAGAATTACTCCGAAACTCGTCGGTTCGCTCTTCATAAATTACTGGCTTCCGCAAGCAATTTTTAATTGGACTGCATAATCTAAAGAACTCGTACAAAAGTCGTCGGTTCACTCTTCATAAATTAATGGCTCCCGCAACCAATTTTTAATTGAACTGCATAATCTAAAGAACTCGTACAAAAGTCGTCGGTTCACTCTTCATAAATTAATAGTTCCCGCAACCAATTCTTAATTGGGCTGCACAATCTAAAGAACTCGTACAAAAGTCGTCGGTTCACTTTTCATAAATTAATGGCTCCCGCAACCAATTTTATTGGTGCTGAAGTTTTATAGTTAGCCTACTTTTCCTACACAATCTAAAACTTCATACTATTGATTCTGAAGCTGAGTATTTACTCTCTAGGTCATCGCCTCAATTTTCATCTTTTCAGCATTAAACTCGGTAGCTATATGCTGCGAATATTTGTCTATAAATCTTTATATGGTCTAGGCTTTTACTATCTCTTATTTGAGGTGTATGAAGATGGATTTACATAGTATTCGAGTCAAAAGTTCATTGCCTACGGCTATGTTGACGATCGTGCTGCTATTTGTGTTTTTTGGTTTTTCGGTGTTGCTCAATAAGGTGCAATCGGCACTTGAGATCCAAACTGAAAACTATTTAAAAGCGGTGTCAGTGGTACTCAATGCGGATAGAGACTTTTATCAAGCTCAAGAAGCCTACCTCAAATTATTAGCTGGTGAAGATAAGTGGGCGGATTTTGAAGAAAACGCCGAGCAGGTCAAACAGCGCTATCAAAAGTATCTTCAGTTTATGTCACTCCACCAGAGTGAGCTGGGTAGTTTTGCAACTTTTGATGCGGACTTTCAAAGTTGGTATCGCGTGACGGTGGCGAGTATTAAAACCCCAACAGATAAAGCGCTTCAAACTGAGTCGGCCAAGTTATTTGGTGCAGTTCGTAATGTGCTTGATAAAGCCGGTGAATTAGCCGATGGAAAATCTGCTGCAAGTCGTGCGTTAGTCGTTGCTGAGGTTACTCAGATAAAATGGGGACTTGGCGTTGGTGCCTTGCTCCTACTTGGTATTGCTTGTTGGATTGCTTATCGGATCCCTCGTCAGCTAGCAAAGCAGATAAATTTTGTGTCGGATAGGATCTCTGAAATTGCCTCTGGAGATGGAGACTTAACTGGTCGCATTGAAATCAAAGGCAATGATGAGTTTGCAAAGCTATCGCTAAACTTTAATCATTTTCTCGAGAGTTTACAGGCGATGGTTACAGCACTTGTGAAAGATGGTGGCGAGCTGTCGAGTTTGTCGTCAAAACTCAGTCATTATGCCACACAGTGCCATGACTTAATCGACTCGCTTGGTAAGTCATCACATACCATTGTTAGCGCGGTGAATCAGCTAAGTCACTCAAGTCAAGAAGTCTCGTCGGTGGCTGAAAACTCATTGAAAGAAGCTGAAGCTTCACATCGCTACGCAGCACAAGGTAAAACGGTGTTGGCAGATTCAAAACAAAAAATCACTCATCTTGCTGATAATATGGAAGCGGCACTCTCCAGTTCGTTAGCTTTACAAAAAAACTCTGAAAACATTATGCAAGTGCTCGATGTTATTCGCGGGATTGCTGAGCAAACCAATTTATTAGCGCTCAACGCGGCAATTGAAGCGGCAAGAGCGGGTGAACAAGGTCGTGGATTTGCAGTGGTAGCTGACGAGGTTAGGTCACTAGCCACTCGAACACAAGACAGCACTAATGATATTCAGAAGATGTTAGAAGCATTCTCACATAGCGTAGAGGACTCACAAAAGACCATTGAAGATGGTAAGCAGTATGTTGATGTTGCAGTAGAAAGTTTTACGAAGGCAACGGAGCTATTGGAGTTAATTGCACAAAGTGCGGTGAAAGTGACTGAGCTTTCAGAGCAAACCGCTCATGCGACTCAGCAGCAAAATGCAGTGTCTACTGAGATTAGCAGTAATCTAACTGATTTAAATGACAAAACATTGGACGGCGAGCGACTGTCTGGAGAAACGCATCAAATTTCGGATGATGTGCTGCGAGTCACCAGTAAATTGGTGGATGAATTATCCCAGTTTAAAGTCTAAGGTCTTGTAAGGTGTGCCGTGCGGCACGGCACACCTTATGAAATCAGTCGTTTGAACAGTTATTTAGCAAACTTCTTTGCGTAAGCCTCAGCTTGCTTCCACACGCGTAGGGTATTGCCACCTAAAATCTTTTTGATATCAGCGTCACTGTAGCCTCTATCCAAAAGACCTTGCACAAGATTTGGATACGTTGACACGTCTTTCAAGCCAACCGGTAGTGAGTCACCCACACCATCGTAATCTGAACCAATGCCTACATGATCTATCCCTATCAACTTAACGACGTGGTCAATGTGATCTAGCACTTGATCAAGTGTGGCAAATGGGAACGGATTTTTTGCTCTAAACGCCGCTCTAAAATCGGTGCGATCTTTGTCTTTGGCTTCTTTTTGTGCTTCGTCACGCTTGTCATACCAAGCTCCAGCTTTTGCCGTTACAAAGCTCGAGCCAAAGTTAATTTGGATCACGCCGCCATTTTTTGCCAAGGCTTTGAGCATTTCGTCATCCATATTGCGCTCGAATCCTGGGGTGTATTTACGCAGGGATGAATGTGAAGCAACGACCGGCACTTTTGAAATGTCCATAACCTGATAAAAGGCGTCATCGGAAATATGTGATACATCAATGAGCATACCAATTTTGTTCATTTCAACCACAAGCTCTTTACCAAATGGGCTTAAGCCTTTCCATTTACGGCGTACGTCATAAGAAGAGTCAGAAATATGGTTGCTTTGCGAGTGTGCTAAGGTGATATAGCGTACGCCACGGTCATAAAAATGCTTAAGGTTTTTCATCTCACCTTCAATGGGTGAGCCATTTTCCATGCCCATCGCGATAGACATAATACCACTGTCAAATTGCGCATAAATGTCATCGGTATTGTAAGCCATTGCAAATTTATCTGGTGCGCGATGCGCTAAGGCTTCCATACCGTCAATCAGTTGATTGGCGAGTTGATAGCTTTTACCTTTACCTTCAAATTCTAAATTAGCAGGAATATAAATAGACATAAATGGCGCATTAAGACCGCCTTTTACCGCGCGAGGGTAATCAAAATCACCGCCTTCGGTTGCTTGGCTAACATCATCCCATTTACTTTGGATGCGGTATGGAACGTCGATGTGTGTATCAATTAGGATGTTATCGTGAGCGAGTTTAACCGCGCGCTCAGAGGCTTTGTATTCAGTTGCATAAGCGGTAGAAACAGCCAGCGCGAGGGCGCAAAGAGCAGTGCCGAGCTTCATAAAATTGCCTTTCCTTTATAGTTATAGAAATTTGATTGTAACAACTCCTGTCACTACGACAACTGTTTACGATTAGCGCTAAATACAAAGAAAGCTGAAGGTTTTTTAATACTCGTAATCTTCCTGTGCTTGCATCGCTTGAAATTGTTGTTTGCTAACAATATTCACCGATTCATGTAATTCCGAGAAAACGATCAGCGCTTCTCCGGATTTTAGTTGTGCTTTCACTTGCGCGACTTTGCTCTCGGTGCTGACTTCAGTATCGCCATAGTCTGTTCCTTCACGCAGCACATAATGCTCAATAAGGTTGTCCAGCGTCTCTTGCGGAAGTTGTTGATAGGGAATGAGCATACTACTTAGCCTTACTATAAATTTGCTGTAAATATTGTGGGATAACGCTTTCTAGCCAAAACTTTGGTTTAAGGGGGTTACTTCCCGAAATAAACCCTACGTGACCACCGTGTGGGCTCACTGCAAGCGTTACCGGTGAGTTAACCTGAGCGGCTGTAGGCACGGCTTGTGATGATAGCATGGGGTCATCTTCGGCGTGGATCAGGAGTGTTGGTGTCGTGATCTGGGTTAAGTAGGGCTGCGAACTTGCTTGTGCGTAATAGTCTTCCGCACCGTTAAAACCATGCAGCGGTGCCGTTATCTTATCATCAAATTGCCATAGGTCATCAATGGCATAAAGGGCAGGCTTGTCTATCCTAATTTGCGACTGGATGGTGTCTAGCTTACGTGAAAAAGACTTTTTCATCCTGTCTAGCAAGTATTTTTGATAGAGCTTAAAGCAGCTCTTTCTGATCACCTGACAAGAGGAAGAAAGGTGATAAGGCGCTGAGACGACAACGCCAGCCTCAAGACCGCTTTGCGATTTGGTTTCTCCCAAGTATTTGGCAAGTACATTGCCACCGAGCGAAAAGCCAACCGCAAATAATGGCCGTTTAGGAAAACGGGCTTTTAGCGTGTCTATAAAAAAGCCAAGATCTGAAGTTTCGCCGCTATGATAAGCTCTGGCTTGGCGATTTACTTCACGTGAGCAGTTGCGAAAGTGCATCAGTACGGCATCAAAACCATGGTGTACCAACGCTTTTAATAGGCCTTTTGCATAAAAGCTGTTGATATTGCCTTCTAGCCCATGCAATACCACAACCAAAGGTGCCGATTTGTCGCCGTGTTTTGCCCATGCAAGTTCTAAAAAGTCATCGTCTGGTGTGTCTAGTGTTTCATAGTCGACGGGCACCTGTAATCTCGGCCTAAAGAATCGCGGAAGTATGGTTTGGGCATGGCGGTTGCGCATCCACCAAGCAGGCTTAAATTCGTAATTATCGGCTGTTATTGTTTTCATGGCTTGATTCATAATAGAAACTGCGTCTTTTTGGCGGTTGCTCGCAAAGCAAAGAAAGGAAGCTATCCAGTTGCAAAACACGTTTTAGCCAGTTTAACGTATTATCAGGTGAGGGTTAAGCAAATAAAAAGCACCCGACCAGTAAACTGATAAGGTGCTTTGTGCGTCGTGCTTAATTCTGCAAGTTGGGGAACTACGTCGAGCCGATCTTCTACTACTTATTCTTCAATCGCCCCAAGGTAATACATTTAAATCTGTTCTATTGTTCGTTAGGTACTTCAGCGTCCATGACTTTTTTAATGAAAAAGTAGACGTAATAACAGCACAGCAAAATTACAATCCCTAAAAAGCCAAAAGACAGAAACAACACAGGGTCGGAAAAAAAGTCTCTAAAGAATACGTTCATGGCTGTGCCTCCTAATTTGTCGATGAGTAAATAGTAGTGGAGGTCTGAGGGGCTTGATATGATCAAGATCAAGTTTCAATCCTGAGTGAAATCAAACCTAGGCAAAGGCTTGATCTCGATCAGGTTTTATATCTAAGTTGGGTAAATAACAGGGCTTATATTGATTTAATGGCTTAGAAGTCAGTCGTATTGAATAAAGCGTCGTACTCACTCTGACTCAAATAGAGCAGCACATTGTTACTTGATTGCAGTGGTGCAGACGAAAAGCGCTTTAATGTCTCCAGCAATAGCGCTTGTTGACGCTTTTCAAGCTCAAGCTCTGCGGTCAGCATCGCTGAACGCAACTTTTGATAGTCTTGGTAGTCTTGGTGATGTGTTTTTAGGGTATGGCGGATCGCGCGTTGGGGTTGTAGCACCGCTTGGTCAAATTGCTTAGCAGTCTTTACCAGTGCGGCTAGGGTGTCGGGGGTAATCGTCAGTGCTAAAGTGTCTAGGTAACAAAGTAACAGGCACAGGTTGATATTTTTGCCTGCAGTATCTTGCAAATTCAGCAGCCGCGATTGCATTTGCGGGCGGCTGTAGAACTCACAGGCAAACTGCCAAAAGTCTTCACGACTTAGCATATCTCTCCAGTCTCATCGAAATGATTTTGCTTTTCTTCTAACTCTTCCAATGCCATTAATAAGTTTTCTTCTATGTCATTAAGCTCTGGGGTTATCTTGGCTTGTTTTGCTAGTAAGTCACTTAATTTTGCCTTGTTTTCGTCCGTGTATAGGTTGTTGTCAGCCAAAGCTTGCTCAATCTCCTCTGCTTGCTCAGTGAGTTTGTCGAGCTGTTTTTCGAGCTTTTCAATCGACTTTTTCAACGGCTGAATGGTTTTTCTGAATTCGGCTTCAAGACGCTTTTGCTCTTTACGATTGGCATTAGAGTTTTGCTTTGGTTCAGCCTCTGAACCACTTGATTTCGCTTGCTCTTTATTGGCATTCATAAGCCATTGGTAATAGGCATCTAAGTCATAGCCGAACTGAGAAACGGTTCCATTATCAACTAAATAGTACTCGTCAGCGGTATTTTTCAGCATGTGGCGATCGTGGGAAACCGTGACCATTGCACCCTCAAAACCTTGTAAGGCCATTACTAGTGCGTGTCGCATTTCTAAATCTAGGTGGTTGGTCGGCTCATCGAGTAACAGCAGGTTCGGCTTTTGATACACCAACATCGCAAGTACGAGTCGTGCTTTTTCGCCACCAGAAAACGGCGCAACGGGTTCGAGGGCCTTATCACCATGAAAAGCAAAACCGCCCAAAAAATCGCGAATAAGCTGCTCTGGTACTTTAGGGTCTAGACGTTGAATATGGGTAACCGCACTGGCCTCAAGATCGAGAGACTCAAGCTGATGCTGAGCAAAATAGCCAACATTTAATCCTTGATGTTGAAACACTTCACCAGCTTGTGGGGTTAAATCGCCGGCAAGTAACTTGATTAGGGTCGATTTACCAGCGCCGTTGCGGCCAAGTAACGCAATACGGCTACCTGGGACCAGATTAAGCTTGATGTCATGCAAAATGGTAACGTCACCATAGCCCGCTTTGGCTTGCTCTAGTGTCATCAATGGATTAGGCAAGCTTGTTGGATCTGCAAATTCGAAATTAAATGGTGAATCTGCATGAGCGGGCGCAAGCATTTCCATGCGTTCAAGGGCCTTCACACGACTTTGCGCTTGTTTTGCTTTACTCGCTTTCGCTTTAAAGCGGGTAATAAACTTCTCTAAATGTGCAATCGTTTCTTGTTGCTTCTCGTAAAGCGCTTGGTGCTGTGCCATGCGCTCTGCTTTTTGACGCTCAAACTGAGAATAGTGACCTTTATAAACGTTGATCTGCTGTTGGTCGATATGCCAAATCTCGCTAACAACCGCATCTAAAAATTCGCGGTCGTGAGAAATAAGCACTAATGTACCCTGATAGGCGCGCAAAAAGCGTTCTAGCCAATAAACCGCGTCCAAGTCCAAGTGGTTGGTTGGCTCATCCAGAAGTAATAAATCGGCATCGCGGATCAGCGCTTGCGCAAGGTTCAAGCGCATGCGCCAGCCACCAGAAAAGTCGCTAACGGCAAACTCAATCTGTTCATTGCTAAAACCAAGGCCATGGAGTAGTTCACCCGCTTTGGCTTCAATACTATACCCTTTGATGTTCTCTAGCTGTTGGTGTGCTTTTGCTTGTAGTTCCCCATCACCGTCCCGCTCCGCTTGTTGTAGCTGCGTTCTCAATACATAGTATTCAGGGTGTCCCTGTAGTACATACTCGAGGGCGCTAATGGAGAGTGCTGGGGTTTCTTGTTTTACCGATGCAATAGACCAATCTTTTGGAATAGAAAAATCACCTGAATCGAGTTGCAGCTCACCTTTTAGCAGCGCAAAGAGAGATGATTTACCACAGCCATTGGCACCGACAAGGCCCGCCTTATGTTGTGGATAAAGCGTTGCATTAGCTTGTTTTAGCAGTGTTTTACTGCCACGAAGTAGCTCGATATCAGAAAGTTGGATCATAATTCTAAAAGTCTGTCTAAATTGCGCGCATCATAGCATGGATCCAATCCCTTACTCCAAGCGTATCATGACAAATAAAATTAGGATAAAATGACAAACCTTAAACTCGGTGTTCATTAGAGGTGTAGAGTTGAAAGTTAAGAAGCGTTTTATTGCAGGGGCAAGTTGTCCAGAATGCCAAAAAATCGACGTAATGATGCTCTACAAAGAGCATGATGTTGAAAAAGTTGAATGTGTTGAGTGTGGCCACGTAATGTCTCAGCCGAAAGATGCGGTACAGGCTTCTACACGCCAGTTTGAGCAAGTTATTGGAGTGTTCAAACCGGAGTGAGTGCTCACCCCGGTTTTCAATTTATTTGTTAGTAGTGCGGTGGTGGTGGCTCTTGATGTTGAGGCATTAAACCCGGATCGCGGCCTTCTTTCATTTTCTCTGCCAATAGCTCAATTTGTCGTTGCATTTTAGCCAAGCGCTGCTGATGTGCCTTTAGCTCTTCATTTAAGGTTTCGATTGTATCTTCTTGAAAGGCAAGCTTAGCCTCAAGCTCAGTAATTCTGTTTTCGATTTCGTTCATGGCTTTTTCACCTGCGCAAATTTTTCCAGTAGTCCGCTGGAGCTTTCGGTTAACAATGCAGTGTCTTGGTCTTGAAAAGTAACGTCAAATACAACCGCAGACTTGGGGCGGCTGCCTTCTCGGGGTTGTACACGCCAAGTTTGCAATCGTTCGCCATCACTCACTTGCCATAAAATAAGCTCGCGGTTAGGTGAGCCGGTAGCCAAGAGCGTTGCGTCTTGATTAAAGCGCACTGCACTGAAAATTTTCTGGCGAGCAATATACTGTAATTGTGCTTTGAGATCACCAGAAGTTAATTGCCAAATGCTCGCTTTTTTCATGCTATCTGCGGTAAAAGCAAATCTTCCTTGGTCATCTAATGCAACTTTGGTCACGCGACTTGGGTGGTTAAAGCGATGGATCACTTGCCCCGTTCTAGTATCCCAAAAGTAAGCGGTATAGTCGTTGCCTCCGGTTAAGGCAAAGTGACCATTGGGAGACATGGCAATAGAATTGATATTTTCTTGATGTCCAAGGAACTCTATCCGCCTTCCACTCTCTAAGTCGAGGTGAACGACAACGTTATCACTGCGGGCATAGAGTAAATATCGGCCCGCATTGCTAATTGCGATATCTCGAATAGTGCCAGACTCGATCTCAAAATATCCTAGGTTTTGACCGCTTTCGACGCTCCAGATGGCGAATGTTTTATCAGTGGCAGTGACGGCCGTGGAGTTGTCATTAGCTAAAGCCAGTGAGTGAATGAGATCGTCGGGGGCATCAGAGTGACGCCATTGAAATTTGAGGCCTTGCTCTTGATTATCCCAAAGTACGGCCCCATGCTCTATGGATGAAACAAGGCTGTAGTGACCGTCCGCAGAGATAGCTGCAGAAAATGCCCCTCTGCTGGCATGTTCTATGGTCATAACGGCTTTTGAAGTGTCAGGGCCACAGCCGGTTAAGGTGAAGCAACTGAGCATCGCGCATGCAAAGAGGAGGCTTGTCCACTTAATGTTGACGAGTTTGACCATAAATTAGGTAAATCCTCCTTAACTCCGAAGTCTACAACAGTTAGACTAAAGGCACTAAAAACAAGATATTATTTTGATATTAGCGTATTAAAAGCGTAATGTCGTTACGCGATAATGGCAAGCAAATGCATATTGGCATTCTGATCAGAGAATGTTAATGTGGCTAGCACCTTTTCTTATTAATATAAAATTAACAATGGCACCGCATATCAAGCTCTCTTGCGCGAGCATTGGTGTTTTGATAGTAGGGACTGTCGGAGAGTTGAGAATGAAACAGACAATTAAACTGTCACTCGTTGCTGCTTCAGTGTTAGCACTAGTAGCGTGTAATAAAAAAGCAGAAGAGCAGAAGCCTGCTGAAGTTAAGCTAGATACAGAGGTGCAACAGCAAGCATACGGTATCGGTGCTTCAGTTGGTAACTTCTTGCAAAAAGACTTAGCGGATAAAAAAGAGCTAGGCATTGAACTTGATCAAGAGTTACTTATGCGTGGTTTTAAAGACGCTCTGGCTGGTGAAGCTAAGCTGGATGAAGCAAAAATCCGTGAAGTACTCACTTCACTAGATTCTTCTGTTCGTGAAAAGCAAGCTGCTAAAGTTGAAGCTGACGCGAAGAAAAATAAAGAAGAAGGCGATAAGTACCTAGCTGAGAACGCGAAGAAAGAGGGCGTTCAGGTGACTGAGTCAGGTCTTCAATATGAAGTGCTAAGTGAAGGTGATGGCAAAAAGCCAGTCGCAACAGACAAGGTGACAGTGCATTATAAAGGTACATTGCTAGATGGTTCTGAGTTCGATAGCTCTTACGCACGTAATGAGCCTGCCACTTTCAACCTAAATCAAGTTATTGCAGGTTGGACTGAAGGTCTACAGTTAATGAACACTGGCGCTAAGTATAAGTTTACTATTCCTGCGGAGCTTGCATACGGCACTCGTAACCTTGGTAAAATTCCAGCTAACTCAACACTGGTATTTGAAGTTGAACTGCTAGGTATCGAAGACGAAGCTGAAGAAGCTGCTGAATAATTTGGCAGTGTCCGTAAAGAAAAAGGTGAGATAGCTATCTCACCTTTTTTTATATTTTGGTGCCCGCAAATTTAGACTATTCAGTGTGATTAGAATAAAGGTTATCGATCAGTTCGTCTTCCAATTGGAAGCGTAACTCAAGCGTTTCACCTAACACAGACAAGTCGTTATCGAAGTCTGCTAATTCTTGTGTTTCTTGATTTACTTCAGCGTATTTGTCGTTGAAATCAAGTGCGGTATCAGTCGTATCTGTGATTCGAGGGTACAGTGACTGAGCCAATTTTGCGCTTTCAGGGCCTTTTTCTTGGCAGGCCTCAACAATGTTGTCATAAATTTCAAAATGACCAGCTGAAAGATAGTCCATCAAAATCTGGCAGAATGACTGAATGTCAACTTGCTCAGGAAGTGCTTTACCATTTCGAGTTGGTGAGCATCCTGCAACTTTATAATATAAAACCAATAGTTCCTGACGCTCTGCTAACCATGCATCAATTACACTATGGCTGCCTCCCCATTTCTGTTGGGCTTGTTCTAACTGCGAAAGCATAGTGATTCTCCTTAAGCGGGTTACCTACCTCTATGGAAAGGGAAACGGGGCAAAAGGTCAACCAATTTTTTCTGTAAAAGCGTAAAAAGATCAAAAGATTATTGGTTTGATTATCGGGAATGTTAACAAATTCAGGAGGATAAAAATAAAAAAACCACCGAGAGAAACTCAAGGTGGTTCAAAATAGCAGTTTAGCTTGTTGCGTAATGTTGTTATTTTTCTAATTGAAGGTGTTTTGTTGTTATTTTTCTAACGCGGTAATTTTATACCAACCTTTTAATCGTGTTGCAAACAGTTTAATCGCTTGTTTCGGTAATTTTTACACAAGCTTATGAATTTGTTCCTAATAAAGTGAGGTTTAATCTAGATCATAACGAGGCGTTGGCAAGGATAGTTTAGATAGTGCCCATGTGCACTTAGTGATACAATCCGCACAATTGAATTTAAGTATTGGAATAGAGACGCTATGAGCGAATTAAAAAACGATCGTTATTTACGAGCGCTATTAAAACAACCAGTTGACGTCACACCAGTATGGATGATGCGCCAAGCTGGTCGTTATCTACCAGAGTATCGTGCCACCAGAGCACAAGCTGGTGACTTTATGAGCCTTTGTAAAAATGCAGAACTGGCATGTGAAGTGACATTACAGCCGCTGCGTCGTTATCCACTAGATGCGGCGATTCTGTTTAGCGATATTTTGACTATTCCAGATGCAATGGGACTTGGACTTTACTTTGAAACTGGTGAAGGTCCAAAGTTTGAGCGTCCTATCCAATCGTTAGACGATGTTAAAAAGCTACCAAAATTAGATCCAACCGATGAGCTTGGTTATGTAATGAATGCAGTGAGTACAATTCGTCGTGAGCTTAAAGGTGAAGTACCACTTATTGGTTTCTCCGGCTCACCATGGACGCTAGCGACTTACATGATTGAAGGCGGTAGCAGCAAAACATTCGGTAAGATTAAAAAGATGGCGTTTGCAGAGCCGCAGACACTCCACCTACTGCTAGATAAAGTGGCTGATTCGGTTATCGACTACCTAAATGCGCAAGTAAAAGCGGGTGCTCAGTCGCTGATGATCTTCGACTCTTGGGGTGGAGTATTAAGCCCACGTGACTACAAAGAGTTTTCACTACAATATATGCACAAAATTGTAGATGGCCTGATCCGTGAAAATGATGGTCGCAAAGTACCTGTGACATTATTCACGAAGAACGGCGGTCAATGGATTGAAGCAATTGCAGCTACTGGATGTGATGCAGTTGGTCTAGATTGGACGATTGATATTGCCGATGCAAAACGTCGTGTAGGCGATAAAGTCGCACTACAAGGTAATATGGATCCTTCAATGCTACACGGTACCCATGAGCGTATTCGTGAAGAAGTTCAGCATATATTAGCCGGCTTTGGCGAAGGTAATGGTCATGTGTTTAACTTAGGCCATGGCATTACACCTGATGTTGACCCTGAAAATGCAGGTGTCTTCATCAATGCGGTTCACGAATTTAGCCGTCAATATCACAAGTAATTTAAGTTTGAACTTAAACTTAAAATAGAGAAGAGCGCTTATTGAAGCGCTCTTTTTGTTTTTGAAATGTATTATACCAATTGCACTAAGTCTCCAATCAATTTGAAGGGGGAAATACCATATTAGCGTCGTTAAAAATTTCTCATTTAGAACAACTAAATAGCAAAATTTTTGCCTTGCCTATATGGATATAGGTACCTTGGCGGTAGCAGGACGCGAGAGCGGAGCTACTAAAGCTATTTCTCCGATTCAAATAGCTCATTTACCTAATACAATTGGTATTATTCAAATAAGGCGTCGATGGTGCCTTGAGCAAGTGGGTGGTATCCCGGACGTGCTTGTTGATAAACACGGTAAGCCCAGTCACGCTTGCCATGCTTAATGAGGGACTTGTATAAATTCACAATAAGCTTGCGACGACCAATACTTACTAGATGCTTTTCAAGGTCTGGGTAAATAGCTTGGTAGCCGTTACCTACTGCTAGCATATACCAAGCAAATGCGCGTTCAGCGTTGGTCGATTGCGTCAGCTTAAATGCCTTGTCCAATGCTTCCATACGCTCGATGGCGAGATCTCTTGGTAAGTTATTAATAAAGTGCAGCCACTCATGTACTGTCCAAGCGTCGGTCGGTAAATCTGCAAGTGTTTTCTCGTCTTTTAACCAAGCTTGAGTTAGCGCATCCACTTTTTCAAAAGCATCAGAAGTTGGGTTCGGTGCGTCGCTTGGCAAGCCTGGCTCATAAATCCACTCTTTGGCTTTTTCTAAGCTCACGATACCAGGATATTGCTGTAGCAAGTTTTTGTCTAAGTACGCGACGAATTCATCAGTAGTCAGAGATTTAAAAGAGAAAGTGTTAAAGTAGGTTTTAACAAACTTGTCGAACTTGTCACGACCAAACTTTTCTTCTAGATAAATAAGGAATAATTGACCTTTAGTGTAAGGTACAGAGCTAAATGCATCGTCAGGATCGCGGCCATTAAGCTCTAAATTCATGCGTGTATCAGGAGCGGCGATAGTTTTAAGTTGTGCACGCAGCCCAGCAGCGTCAAGAGCTTGCTCCATCACCGCGCGGTCACGACCAAACACTTCTTCCATAATACGGTTTTCAACGTAAGAGGTGAAACCCTCATTTAGCCACAGATCTTCCCATGTTGCGTTGGTCACTAAGTTGCCAGACCAAGAGTGCGCTAACTCATGGGCGATTAGGTTTACTAAACTTTTGTCACCGGCAACTACGGTTGGCGTGATAAATGACAGGCGTGGATTTTCCATACCTCCAAACGGGAAGCTAGGCGGCAACATGAGCAGGTCGTATCTACCCCAAGCGTATTCACCATACATGGCATTGGTTTTGTCGATCATCGCTTGTGTATCGTTAAACTCTGCAACAGAGGCATCGAGGATTTGCGGTTCTGCAAAAATCGCAGTTTGGTGCGACATCTCTTTATATTCAAGGTTACCTGCACCAATTGCAATTAGGTACGGTGGGATAGCTTGCGGCATATCAAACCAATAATCGCCATCTTTGATCAATGCGCCGGTATTGTCCGCGCTCATTACCGCACGCACATCTTTAGGCGTATGTACACGAGCAGAGTAAGTCACACGCATTGCTGGCGTATCCTGCACAGGGATCCAACTACGAGCATGAATAGCTTGAGATTGGCTATACATAAATGGGTGAGATTTACTTGCGGTTTGCTGTGGTGTTAACCACTGTAGACCTGATGCTACTGGCAAGCTGTTGTAATAAATACGTGCTTTTTTTGCTTGCTCTTTAAAGTGAATAGTTAACTTAGCACCTTTCACATCATCGCGCTTGGCAAGATCAAACTTGGCGGTATGCCATTTATCATCTTTACCTTGATACATCACTTTGTCGATTTCGAGGTCACGCGTATCTAGTACCAGCGTTCTTGCTTGGCGATTCTGCCAATCTAGTGTGTGTTCAACAAAACCTTCTAGCTGCTTATCTTCAAAGTCAACGTCTAGGTCTAAATGCAAGTGTGTGGTAATAACATCGTTAAGATTGGCGTAAGTGTGTTGGTCAACGGCTGCGTTTACATCAGCAGTGTGGACAAGGCCAGCCATGGCGAGGCTGAGCGTAAGTGCCGAAAGTTTCATCATAATGCTGCTCTTATAAAAAGAATATTCCCAATTAGAACGGCTAACATAACTAATTTCTGACCATTTAAACAGTATAAGCCGATGGGTTACATAAAATGATGGGTAAGATGACGTTAATGCGTAAGTCAGGGCAATGCGCTACACTAGCGCCAGTTTAGTTAATATTGGCAAGGTGCTGCAGTGACAAGTTTGCAGTCTTATCACACTTTTTCGCTGCCGTCGGGTTGCGAGTCCCTTATCGTTATCACAGATCCACATGCGCTGGTTGAGCTCGATTTCAGTCGTCCTTTCTTTTTAATTGGGGAAGGGAGTAATACCATTTTTCTGGAAGACTATGCTGGAACCGTTATTAAGCTTGCGACCTTAGGTGTCGATATCGAGCAACAAGATGATAGTTATGTTGTTACAGTCGCAGCTGGAGAAAACTGGCACCAGCTCGTTACAAAGCTGCTTGATAACGGAATTGACGGGTTAGAAAATCTCGCGCTGATCCCTGGTACTGTTGGTGCGGCGCCGGTACAAAACATCGGCGCCTACGGCGTTGAAGTATCACAATTTATCACCGCCGTTAGAGGATTTGATATCGCTGAGCGGCGCTTCACGACATTAACAAATGCCGAGTGTGAATTTGGCTATCGAGATTCAGTCTTTAAACACCGCCTAAAAGATAAGTTCGTTATTACTGAAGTGACATTGACTTTGCCTAAACGTTGGCAGCCAACGTTAAGTTATGGCCCTCTACAAAGTTTGAGTGATACAGCAACCGCGCAAGAGATTTGTGAAGCGGTGATAGTTACTCGAAACAGTAAATTGCCCGATCCTGCGACGCTTGCAAATGCTGGGAGCTTTTTTAAAAATCCAGTAGTTGATAGGGCGTTTGCAGCTCAGTTGCAAAGTAAATTTCCAGAGATGCCAGCGTTTGATGTGGATAATGACAATGTAAAACTTGCGGCTGGCTGGTTAATTGACAAAGCGGGTCTAAAAGGCTGCCACCGTGGAGCCATTCGTGTGTATGAGAAACAGGCACTGGTACTTGTTCATAGTGGTGGCAGTACCGGTGAAGATTTAACACAGTTAGTGAGTCATATTCAGCAAACCGTTTGGCAAAAATTTGCTGTGTTACTTGAGCATGAAGTGCGCCTTATAACAAAGCATGGTGAATGTCAGTTACAAAGTGTGGAATGCCATGAAAACGCCTGATCATAAAAAGCAAACGATTTTAGCGGCCTTGAATAAAGGAGAATTTATCTCAGGGCAAGAACTTGGCGAGCAATTAGGTATTAGTCGCGCGGCTATTGCGAAGCATATAGCGGCGTTGCAAGAGATGGGCGTGGATATTTTTCGAGTCAATGGCCGCGGTTATAAACTCAATTATAGCTTACCACTTATTCATCAAAGTAAGTTGAATACTCTATGGCAACAGCAGTTTCAAAGTGAGTGTCCAATCGAATATTACGCAATTATAGACTCCACGAATAGCGAGCTAATGCGTCGTTTACAGGACAAACAGAATATGGGCTCAGGCCATGTCTTGGTGGCTGAAATGCAGCAAGCTGGCAGAGGGCGCAGAGGTCGGGTATGGCAATCGCCCTTTGGTGCTAACCTTTATTACAGTTATTACTGGCAGTTTGACGCTGGCATGCAAGCGGCGATGGGCTTATCCATTGCTGTAGGACTTGCAGTATATGATGCGTTAAAGGTCCTTTATGGTATTTCCGTTGAACTAAAATGGCCAAACGATATATATCTCAACCAGCAAAAACTGGCGGGGATCTTGGTTGAACTAGAGGGGCTGGTGGAAGGGCCTTGCCATCTCGTGATTGGGATTGGGCTAAATATATGCATGCCAGAATCTGCCTCTAAACACATCGACCAAGCGTGGACAGATCTGCAAACGCACTTAGGCCAAATTGATAAAAATCAGTTAGTGGTGCAGCTCACTCACTCCTTGTCTGAGCGTCTTGCCCAGTATAAAGAGTCTGGACTGAGCGAAATGGTGACCGAATGGAATAGTCTAAATGCCTTTAAAGGTGACGCAGTGACCTTGAGCACAGGACAAAGAGAATGGCGTGGGATCTGTGAAGGCATCGATATGCAAGGAGGCATATTGCTTAGGCAAGATGGTGAGCTTAAAGCTTTTTATGGCGGTGAAATTTCGTTAAGAAAGGTGATATCGTGAAACTGCTAATCGACGTAGGTAATACTGCAGTTAAATATGCGCTTGAGCATGAAGGCCGTATTAGTCCTGTAAAAGAAAGTAATATTGAATGGCAAAAGCTAACTGCAATTGTCTGCTCTCAGGTTGGTAAGGGAGCGGGATTACAGTGGGTGGAAAGTCGCGCCTCTGAGTTTGGTCTTGTGCTAGAGCAAGCACAAGTATCGCCAAGGCGAGCTGGGGTAACTTGCGCCTATCCTAGTTTTAAAAATTTGGGGATTGATAGGTGGCTTGCGGTACTCGCCGCGCATGCTCTATATCCAACGCAAGATATAATCGTGATTGATTCTGGCACTGCGACCACGGTTGATGTAGTGACTGCACAAGGGATACACATGGGTGGGTGGATTTTGCCAGGTATCGATCTCATGATTTCCAGTATTACCGCGCGTGCAGAGCGGGTATTTTGTGATGACAACACGCCTTTTGCCGCAGAATTTGCTAAAAATACACCAGAAGCGGTGAAAAATGGTGCGTTAGCCGCAACACTTGGGCTCGTACATAGTGCAAAACAGCAACTTAATAATGAGTCTGCGTTGGTATTGTGCGCAGGTGGATATGGCGAGTTAATAAAAAACCATATTGCGTCAGCGGTTTTTGATGACCTTTTGGTATTCAAAGGGCTGTCAGTTTGGTGGAAAAACCCACAATAACTGTAAAAATGTCATGGGATTGGCTTAAAACTGAGCGTTTGAACAATAAATTTAAATTTTTTTGCATATTCCTGTTGCATCAAGTCAATGGTTGCTCTAATATCTCGCCCCGTACTAAAGCAGTGCCGACTTAGCTCAGTTGGTAGAGCAACTGACTTGTAATCAGTAGGTCATCCGTTCGACTCGGATAGTCGGCACCATCTTTTTACCCTATCTTGTATAGGATGCTTTAGGAAAGAATTTTACGTGGAGGGGTTCCCGAGCGGCCAAAGGGATCAGACTGTAAATCTGACGGCTCAGCCTTCGCTGGTTCGAATCCAGCTCCCTCCACCACTTTATTCTTGACGGTTAGAGGTAGTTAAGAACAGGTTCCTAAAGCGGGCATCGTATAATGGCTATTACCTCAGCCTTCCAAGCTGATGATGCGGGTTCGATTCCCGCTGCCCGCTCCAGTTCGTCTGGCGTGCTGATATAGCTCAGTTGGTAGAGCGCACCCTTGGTAAGGGTGAGGTCGGCAGTTCAAATCTGCCTATCAGCACCAGTCTCCGAAGAATCTTCTCAAATACTTCCTTTGAATTGTCGAAAAAATATTTATAATAGACTGAATAATTCTAATCCACACTCGTCGTGGATTATTTTTATATGTAATCTAGATACACAAAACTTATAGGTTTCGTCATGGCAAAAGAAAAGTTTGAACGCGTAAAACCGCACGTAAACGTTGGTACTATCGGCCACGTTGACCACGGTAAAACAACTCTAACTGCAGCAATCACAAACGTACTTGCAAAAGTATACGGTGGTACAGCAAAAGACTTCGCATCAATCGATAACGCTCCAGAAGAGCGTGAGCGTGGT
>NZ_SGPI01000026.1:0-17556 GCF_004208845.1 Pseudoalteromonas sp. CO348
CATCAAGAGCCCGGATATAAGCACGCAATCACACCAATAATGCTAAAAATGGCTTGTACAATTGGAGGAGTCCATATAAGCCGCTTTACGCGGCGAGCTTGATAAAAAAGATCGCGATGTGAAATCGCTCCTACAAATAAGCTAACACCTGTGTGGGAGACGCTTTACGCGGCGAGCTTGATGAAAAAGATCGCGATGTAAAATCGCTCCTACAACTAAGCTAATATCGGTGTGGGAGCCGCTTTACGCGGCGATCTTTATGAAAAATATCGCGATATGAAATCGCTCCTACAACTAAGATAACACCCGTGTGGGAGCCGCTTTACGCGGCGAGATTGATAAAAATATCGCGATGTGAAATCGCTCCCACAAATAAGCTAACACCTGTGTGGGAGCTGCTTTACGCGGCGATCTTGTTATCGTTTAAAATCAGCTATACAAATTTTGCGGTACTTTAAGCACATTAATATGTACCGTGACTTCCTCACGGTCATGATATAGGTGCTTTGCTTGGATCTCATAATCCACATTGTACTTTTGCAGCTCTTCATGGATAAGCGTAAGACATTCATACACACTGTCGAAGCGTTTTTTCATCGGTAGCTTTAAGTTAAAGATCAGCTCTCGAGCAAATGCATTCACCACCCAGTCCACCATCAGATCAGCAACACGCGTTGGCTTTTCGACCATATCACACACCAGCCAATCAATATTGCGTTTTTCTGGGCGATATTTGAATCCATCTTCACGATAGTGCTTCACTTGTCCCGTTTCCATCAGGTCATCATTCATCGGGCCATTATCGATTGAGGCGACGAACATACCACGGCGTACGAGTTGGTATGTCCAACCCCCAGGACAAGCACCTAAATCAACGGCTCGCATCCCCGCACGCACACGTGTTTCTTGCTGATCTTTAGGCACAAAGACATGGAATGCCTCGTCTAATTTTAGCGTCGAGCGGCTTGGTGCGTCCGACGGCATTCTCAGACGTGGGATCCCCATAAAGAATGGCGAATTGTTATCACTAAACGAATAACCAACATAAGCAGTGTTATTGGCAAGGAACAATACATGTAATACAGGCTTGGCAGGTTTTACCTCACGAGTCAGCTTGTTTTGCTTCTCGAGCGCCTTAGACAAAGGGGTTGAAAACTTTTTACAGAATTTAGAAAGTTCTTTTCCTTCATTAGTATCTGGCGTTTCAACGCGCAGCTCACCACACAAAGGAAAACCTTCCACAGCCGCTTTTATCACGCTCACTCTGTCTTCAATCGGCATATGGGTATGCAAAGTGCCAACAAACCACTGCCTTGCAAACACCAGTTTCTTAAAGTCGATTTTCTTCGCTAAGGTCTCAGCATCATTTGGCGAAAAGCACTCAAAAGTTACAAAAGCAGTATTCGGCTTAGCTTTTACGTAGCCTGCAATTCCATGCTTTGCAGCATAATGATTAATTTCGGCTGCGGCGTCACTTTCAAAACCACCGCGACAATAGATAACGATACTCGACATTAGATTCTCTAGATTAAAAGGAAGATTTAGCGGCTTGAACTATCAATAAAATCCAAGCAATTAAAAAACAGGTACCACCGATTGGGGTGATTGGCCCTAGCCATTTCATACCTGTTAAGGCAAGTAAGTACAAACTACCACTAAATAGCAGTACACCAGCAATAAAGAAACCGCCAGCAACTTGCACCTTGAGGCCCCATTTGATTAAAAACGCGGTGGCAATAATGGCAAGGCCGTGAGTCATTTGGTACTGTGACGCCGTATTAAAAATACCAATGGCGTAGTCGTTCAAACGTCCTTTGAGACCGTGAGCGGCAAACGCGCCCAATGCCACAGACAATAAACAAAACACGCTGCCAATGATCAAGTAGAGCTTAGCCATGACAGCGCTCCTTAATAAAATTCGCCGCTATCACGGCAGCATTCGCGCGGCTCTCTGACTCGCTTACACCACTCACTTTACGAGGCTTGAGTGAATGGTCGCCATCTTTGAGCCATTTCACCATGACTTGCTCTGGAAAGCACATGGCATCAACCTCTGTACGATTGCCAAAGGTATCACGTTCGCCTTGTAAAATGAGCAGCGGACATTTCAGCTCAGGAAAATGGTCCACTCTGAGCTTTTCCGGCTTACCTGGCGGGTGGAATGGGTAACCAAACGCAAGTACCCCTTCCACTTTTACGGTGGTTTCACAGGCCAGCATAGATGCCATACGCCCGCCCATTGACTTACCACCAATGAAGAGCGGTAAACTTGGCTCTACTGCGGCCAATACTTGCTGAAAATACGCGAGTAGCTTAGGGGCACGCTCTGGTGGGCGCTTTTTCCCTTCTTGTTTGGCTTGCTGCATATATTCAAAGTCAAAGAGTCCAACTTGAACGCCCTTAGAAGCAAGCAATTTAGCCATTTCTTGCATAAAATCGCTATCGCTTCCTGCGCCTGCACCATGGGCAAAAATAAACTGTGCAACTGGGTTTTCAGCATAGTGCCATTCAATATTTACTGCGCTCATAAACTATTTAACTCTTGTTCGTGTTCTACCATACCGAGCATCCATTCTTTGAATGAAACTATTTTACCCAGCTCTGACTGCGACTCTCTAAATACCAAATAATAGGCATTTTTACTTTCGAGGTGGTGACTAAACGGAATAACCAGTCGCCCTGCATCTATATCCGGCCTTGCCAGTACGCTATTGCCCAGCGCCACGCCTTGGCCGTGAATTGCTGCCTGTAACACCATAGAAGAGTGACTGAAGATAGGGCCAGTATTTACCGCCACATTTCTGACCCCTGCGGTTTTCATCCATGCCTTCCAAGCGCGACGCGTGGTGTCATGGAGTAAAGTATGCTGGGCCAAGTCACTTGGCTGATTAAGCGGTTTGGGGCCTGTTAACAAAAATGGACTACATAACGGCACAAAGTACTCGGTATGTAGCTTATGGGTTTGCACCCCATTCCAGTTACCACGACCATAGTAAATCGCGACATCAACATCATCCGTTAACGAATTATCATCGTGATCTTGGGCTTTGATCCGTACGTCGATTTCAGGGTGCAACTCATTAAAGTTACTCAGCCTTGGTACCAACCATTGAATTGCAAAGCTCGGCGTCAAACTCACCGTTAACGACCCTTTTGCGCCTCGCGCTAGGAGCTTTTCAGTTGCATCGATTAATTGTGAAAAAATATCTTTAATATCGAGGTAATAGCCCTGCCCTTCCTCAGTTAACAGTAAAGAGCGATTTTTTCGCAAAAACAGTTTTAAACCTAGATGTTCTTCTAAGATTTTAATTTGATGACTAACCGCAGCTTGAGTGACGTACAACTCCTCCGCTGCTTTGGTAAAGCTCAGGTGTCGTGCCGCCGCCTCAAAGGCTTTTAATGCATTTAATGGTGGAACTCGTCGTGACATTCATTCATGCCTATAAAAAACCCGCTAACCGCGGGCAAGTAAAATCCCCAAACAACATCTAATTATGAGGTCGCTTGGGTATAGATTATAAATCAGCTGCGCTGGTGTCCAGTGGCGCAAAACTCTTAACTAGCTCATCTACCGCTTTCATTTGTTGTAGGTAGCCTTCAAGTTTAGCCAATGGCAATGCACAAGGACCATCACACTTAGCTTCATTTGGATTCGGATGCGCTTCAATAAAGAGTCCAGCTAACCCAAGTGCCATACCGCTACGAGCAAGCTCAGCAGCCTGAGCACGGCGGCCATCGGCAGAGTCGCTACGACCACCTGGACGCTGTAGCGCATGTGTCGCATCAAAAATAACAGGAGCCATACGCTTCATGTCATCCATGCCCAGCATATCTACGATCAAGTTGTTATAACCAAAGCTACTGCCGCGTTCACAGAGGATAACTTTGTCATTACCCGCTTCATTGATTTTCTTAATGATATGACGCATTTCATGTGGCGCTAAAAACTGTGGTTTTTTCACGTTGATCACCGCGCCAGTTTCTGCCATCGCTACAACTAAGTCAGTTTGACGGGCAAGAAACGCTGGTAATTGGATCACATCAGCAACTTCTGCAACAGGTTTTGCTTGGAATGGCTCATGTACATCGGTGATCACCGGTACATTAAAGGTCTTTTTGATTTCTTCAAAAATCTTTAAGCCTTCTTCCATGCCTGGGCCACGGTAAGAGTTAATTGACGAACGATTAGCCTTATCAAATGACGCTTTAAATACGTATGGGATCCCAAGCTTACTTGTGACTTCGACGTAATGCTCTGCGATTTGCATTGCTAAGTCACGAGACTCAAGCACATTCATTCCACCGAACAGTACAAACGGCTTATCGTTTGCAACTTCTCGTCCCGCAACGTTAATAATATCTGTATTCATTTTTTATCCTTTAGCTGCCTATTACACGAAGCAATTGTCCGCATAACCAAGCCATATAAGTACCAAGGGCATAACCAAGCACCGCCAGTAACACACCGACCGGAGCAAGCGCTGGGTGGAAAGCCGAGGCCACCACCGGCGCAGATGCCGCACCACCAATGTTTGCTTTACTGCCAACGGCAACATAAAACACAGGTGCTTTAATTAATTTAGCAACGATAAATAACAAACCAACATGCACGGCCATCCAAATAACACCAATAACAACGTATTTAGGCGCCTCAACAATTTTGGTGATATCCATGTGTAGACCAATGGTTGCTACTAAAATATATAAAAAGCTCGAGCCAATTTTTGACGCGCCAACCGCTTCATATTGACGTGCTTTGGTAAACGAAAGTGCTAGACCTATGGTTGTAACGAGGACAATGATCCAAAACAGTTTGCTGTGAAGAGAGAACTTCTTCAGCTCTGGGTAGTTACTACTAAAAAATGGCACCAGTAAGTCCGCAGCAAAATGCGCAAGCCCCGTTGCACCAAAAGCAAAACCAACTAGGATCATCAAATCTTTGAGCTCGGGTTTTCTTGCGTGCTCGGCTTCAAATGCTTGTACTTTGTCAATTAGGCGGTTGATTGAAGAAGTATCCGCCCCGGTTCGCGCATCAATTTCTTTATTACGCGCCGCCATATAGAGCAAGCACGCCATCCACAAGTTTGCGACAACAATATCAACCGTTACCATGATGGTGAAGATTTCTCCGCCTGCGCCGTAAATCTCTTTCATCGCCACCATATTGGCACCGCCACCAATCCAGCTTCCTGCCAGCGCGGCCATACCACGCCATACGGCTTCTGGGCCTGTTACACCAAGTAGCTCAGGCATAAAGGTAGCAGTAAGTAAAAGCGCAATTGGGCCACCAATCACCACACCCACCGTTCCCGTCAGGAACATGATAATTGCCTTTTTACCCAAAGCCGCTATCGATTTTAGGTCAATACTCAGTGTCAATAACACCAAACAAGCGGGTAACAGATAATACTTTGCTACCGTGTAAACATCGTTATTGTTGCCATCAACGATACCAAAGGTATTTAACAGAGATGGTAAGAAATAACACATCAACAGCGCCGGCACGTACTTGTAAAACTTTGCCCAAACTCCGCTTTTTTGACTCGATGTGTAAAAAACAAATCCCAGAATAACGGCCAATAGGCCCATAATTACCGCGTTATTGGTAACGAGCGCAGCGCTTTGCTCCATAAATCCTCGCTGTTATTATTTTTTATATAACTATTTTTAATGCAAAATATTATTATGATCGGCCAACTCTTTGATCTGATGCTGGATCACTTCAATGGTTGGGTCGTCCGGACATTCATCAACAAAAAATTGTAAGTCATCTTTTGCCATCTTCGGACAGTTTAATTGGTTGAGTAGATAGCCTCTATCACGACGTTCATAAGGATCATCGCCTAAGATATCCATCAACTGCTCGACGCAACTTAGCGCGTGACCAAACTTTTCTGCCGCAATAAACGCCCATTTTTGCTGAGACAAATAAAGCTTTAACGACTCTTCGTTAAAAATAAGCTCCATCGGCTCTTGGTCTTTTTCTTGCTCTTTGTCTTGATTGTTTTCGTTTTCTGGAATTATGTACCAGCTCTGGTGGCCTGAACTTGGTTCAATGACATAACCTTCTTCTTCGCTAAAAGCGACGTGCACGACAATCTCCCCTTGGCTTAGAGCAAGGCTTGCCTCTAATTTCGCTCGTTCAAGCAGATGCACTAAGACAAGACCCAGTGCGGTATTGGTACCACTGCGCATAGAAAGTGCATAACAAACGCTATTGAGCTTATATTCAGGCACCTTTTGACTGCTACCACTGAATAGCCACAAGGTATAAAAAGCGTCTAAGATTTCATCCAAACATTTATGATTGTTTGCATGCTTATGGCGAATTTCATCCACGGCAAATTCAAGCTCCGCTAACTGACACAAAGTTTCATTGGTGTCAGCTTGTGCATCCCAACTTTGCTCAGCCTTGATACAACGGATCAACGGCGGATAGGAAAATGCATCTGAATTGTCATCGAGAGATAAGTCATTCTCATCTAACCAGATATCATTCTTCATAGAATTCGGTTTCTCTTGAATTGCTTTCATTTAGAACGACTAGTTTACCACTTTTTGTCATATTCCCAAGGGGGGAAATTTAGTAATACCAATCTATCGTTCGCTGAAATAGTAAAAATGTTTACTTATTATGGAGATATAGAAGCGCTCGGCGATAAGCCAAGCGCCAATTGAAATGCTTAAGCAAAGAAGCCTTGCTTGCTTACGGCGAGATGCGCGATAGCCATTAGTACCAATGTTGCAGCGCCTAGCGCCAAATATTTGGTCTTTTTAACACTTGCTTTTGCAATTACAAAACCCAGCGCAATATAACCAAACACCAATACGATTTTTTGTAGTAGCCAAGGTTGTTGTGCAGGATTGAGCCCCGCCGTTACTGCCAAAATAACCGCTGTAACTAACAACAAAGTGTCTACACTGTGGCTGGTAATAAACACGCCTTTGTTTGTTGCTAATTTACCAGAACCCAAACGCGAAAACGCGCGAGTGTAAAATAGCACTATGCTCAATACCACAAATAGTAAGTGCGTATGTTTTAACGCCATGTAATCCATATTATTCTCTAATCAGGGAAACGTTGTAGGATCAATTCTAACTCATTAATACAACGGTTGAATACATCTACGAGTTTGGGGTCAAAGTGTTTTCCCTTTTGCGCAGTAATCTCTTTTTGCGCTTCTTCTTGGCTCCATGCCTCTTTGTAGCAACGTTTATGGCGTAAGGCATCATACACATCAGCTAGTGCTACGATGCGACCATAAAGGTGTATTTCATCACCTTTTTTACCTTTCGGATAACCGCTACCATCCCATTTTTCATGGTGGTCTCGAGCGATTAGTGCGCCCGCACTGACAATCTCACGGCGAGAATCTTTTAACAAGTCAAAGCCTTTGTCTGTATGGGTTTGCATGACTTTCCACTCTTCGTCATCCAGCTTGCTAGGCTTATTTAAAATCGCGTCAGGAATACCAACTTTACCCACATCGTGCAGTGGTGACGCCATTTTCACCAGCTCAGCTTCTTTATCAGAAAGACCCATTTCTTTGGCAAGCGTATGACAAAGATATGCAACGCGCTTAACATGATTGCCAGTATTGGTTGAATGAAGCTCAAGCGCTTCACTTAAACGGATCACCAGTTCTTGCTGGGTATCTTCAATCTCGGCTTGTAGCTGTACATTTTCGTACGCCAATTGCATATTCTGAGCAAAAATATCAATTAAATGGCGCTGAGTTTCGGTTAAGAATTCAGGAATACCAGACACAAATAGCATGGAGGCGTGGTTATAGTCACTGGAGCAATAGGCGAATAGATAATTATCTTTATATACAATGTCTTTATCTTGTAGTGCTTTTAAGCAAGCATCCATTTGGTCGCTGCTAAGCACTTCAGAAATCGGCTTACCTTCGCTACTTTCAAACTCTCCACGCCCCGCAAATACAACCAGTTGATCGTTCGTTTGACCTGGCTCTTTACCCGCCGCAAGTGACGTTGCATACATAGCTTGGTCGACCGTACCTATCAGCGAAGTGAGTTGCTGTAACACCCCCTCAATAAAACTCTCAATTGAGTGAGTAGCAAAAATATCGCGAGAGGCTTTAATGATTTTCTCAAGCCCTTGTCTTGATTGATCGATGGCGAGGATGTCGCGATATGAACGTAAACTCGACATGACTACAGTAAAGAGCTTTTGCGCGGTGAGTTCTGTTTTTGATTTATAGTCGTTGATATCGTAGTTCACGATAACTTGGCGTTCAGGCGCTTGACCCGGCTGACCGGTTCTTAAAATGATACGGATATGATTGTTTTTGGCGGTTTCACGAATGTATTTTGCGACCTGCAAACCAGCATCGTCGGTTTCCATGACAACATCCAGTAACACCACCGCAGCATCGGGATTGGCATCGACGATTTTCTTTGCTTCTTCACCCGAATAAGCGCTAATAAATTCCAGACGCTTTTTTTGAAACTCAAAGTCACTCAGTGCTAACTTTG
Source organism: Pseudoalteromonas sp. CO348 (assembly GCF_004208845.1). Taxonomy (NCBI): domain Bacteria; kingdom Pseudomonadati; phylum Pseudomonadota; class Gammaproteobacteria; order Alteromonadales; family Pseudoalteromonadaceae; genus Pseudoalteromonas; species Pseudoalteromonas sp. CO348. Next base: position 8,500 of record NZ_SGPI01000026.1, read on the forward strand.
TCACTGCATGCACTTCGGGCTCATCATCGACAATAATAACCTTCCAAGTGCCTACTTTTTCAGGTTCAACTACGTCAGCGGGTTCGTCTGAAAACAAAAAATCATCCATATTGCGGATCCTATTGAAGCGCCTAACTTTCGTGTGAGTTCATGACTTTACGGCAACATTGCCAACGTCACTCTATCACACCCTGCCATATCTTTTATTGTAAGTATATTAATATACGCCATTTCTGCAAAAAACTGTTGGATCTTATCTGCTTGCTCAAAACCATGTTCAAGTAGCAAATATCCCCCCGAGTTCAGATGTAGCTTAGCCGTCCTGATGATATGAAAAATATCCGCATAGCCATGGTCATCCGCGACCAGCGCGCTGAGCGGCTCAAATCTCACATCCCCTTGTGATAAGTGGTGATCGGCTTCATCAATATAAGGTGGATTACTCACAATCAAATCAAACTGTTGATCTGCAACTGCACTAAACCAATCACTTTGCAAAATCGACACGTTTCTAAAGCCCAACTGAGATTGATTAGACTTTGCAAGCGCCACGGCATCTGCTGAAGCATCTACTGCGGTGATTTGCCAAGCTGGATATTCACTCGCCAACGCCAGTGCAATCGCGCCAGTGCCTGTGCCTAAGTCTAGCACTTGAGCGTCATTTGGCATATTGAGTGTTAAAACATGCTCAACCAGTGTTTCAGTATCAGGTCTTGGAATAAGTGTGCTGTTGTTGACTTTTAAAGGCAGGCTCCAGAATTCCCTTTGACCTGTGATGTGTGCCACGGGCTCTCCCGTAACACGGCGTGCGATACATTCTTCGAATCGCTGCTGCTCTAGTGTAGAAAGCTCAGCTTCGGGCCAAGTAAAGAGATAAGTGCGGTTTTTATCGATAACATGGAGTAGCAACACTTCGCTATCGAGCTTTGCTGACTCGGAGTGTGGTAACAGTTCAGAGGTTGCCCAAGCAACGGCTTGGGCAATGTTAAGTGTTGGCATTAATCGCTTTCGCTCATTGCTGCTAGTAGATCAGCCTGATATTCAATAACCAGCGGATCGATAACAGCGCCCAACTCACCGGAGATCACTTCATTAAGGCGATATAGCGTCAAGTTGATACGGTGATCGGTAATACGGCCCTGCGGGAAGTTGTAAGTACGAATACGCTCAGAGCGGTCACCGCTACCTACTAGATTACGACGTTCAGAAGCTTCTGCCGCTGCACGTTTTTCATCTTCTGCTTGCTGTAAACGCGCACTTAGTACAGACAGCGCTTTCGCTCTATTTTTATGTTGTGAACGTTCGTCCTGACATTCAACCACAACGCCTGTCGGCAAGTGAGTGATACGAATAGCAGAATCGGTTTTGTTTACGTGCTGACCACCGGCACCCGAAGCACGGAAAGTATCCACTTTTAGGTCAGATGGATTAATTTCGATTGCTTCTGCTTCTGGGATCTCTGCCATCACGGCAACCGTACATGCAGAGGTGTGAACACGGCCTTGAGATTCGGTTTCAGGCACACGTTGTACACGGTGAGCGCCAGATTCAAACTTAAGTTTGCCATAAACACCGTCGCCACTAATATTAGCGATAACTTCTTTATAGCCACCGTGCTCGCCTTCGTTAGCGCTCACGATTTCAACGCGCCACTTTTGCGTTTCTGCATAGCGGCTATACATACGGAATAAATCGCCAGCGAAAATCGCGGCTTCATCACCACCAGTTCCCGCACGCACTTCCAAGAATACGTTGTTATTGTCTTTTGGGTCTTTTGGTAACATCAATACTTGAAGGTCATCTTCAAGCGCAGCAATGGCAGCTTTTGCTTCTTTATACTCTTCCTGTGCCATTTCACGCATGTCTGGATCTGAGTCTTTTAGCATTTCTTCAGCAGTTGCGACGTCTTCCTGAGCCTGCTGGTAGGCTGTAAACGCTTTAACTACGTCTTCCAATTCTGAAAACTCTTTTGACAAGGCGCGAAAGCGGTTCTGATCGCTAATCACCTCAGGCGAGCTTAGCATCGCTTGAACTTCTTCATAGCGCTCTACTAAGGTTTCTAACTTACGATATACAGACTCTTTCATTTACACGTTATTCCTGCTCAATACCTAATGTTTGCTTGAGTTGCGCTAACTTATCTATATCGCCTTCTTTCGCAGCCTCTTGAATGGCGCGTGTTGGTGCGTGTGTTAGTCGATTACTCAGCTTATTTGCTAATTCAATAATAATTTTATCTGCTTCTTTGCCCGATTGTAGCTGATTTATTGCTTTGTCCACGAGCTCATTTTTAATTTCTTGTGCGCTTTGGCGATACTGCCTAATCACATCCACTGAATGCAGCGAACGTTGCCACTCGGAAAACTCTTGCGTGCGTACATCGATAATCTGCTGCGCTTCAATGGCCGCTTGTTCACGACTGGCCAAGTTTTCATTGACTATCGCCTGCAGGTCATCAACTGAATAAAGATAAGCAGCATCCAACTCTGACACTTGGCTTTCGATATCGCGAGGCACCGCGATATCGATAAATAACATTGGTTTATGGCGACGTTTTTTAAGCGCTTGCTCGACCACTCCCTTACCGATAATTGGTAAGGTGCTCGCAGTTGAACTAATAACAATGTCTGCACTTGGTAGCGCATCTGGCAACTGTGCCAGTGAAATAACACTGCCGCCAACTTCTTTTGCTAGGTTTTGTGCGCGCTCAATTGTGCGGTTCGCGACTGTGATTGACTTTGGATTATGCTGCGATAAGTGTTTAGCAACTAACTCAATTGTTTCACCGGCACCAATTAACAAGACCTGAGTTTTGTCCAATTGACCATAAATATGCTTTGCCAAATTAACAGCAGCATATGCCACAGAGACTGCACTTGCACCAATATCGGTCTCAGTGCGTACTTGCTTCGCCACCGAAAAAGTCTTTTGGAATAAGCGCTCAAATGTTGGCTGAATTGCATGGTGCTGTTTGGCTGTACTAAAAGCTTGTTTAATTTGCCCAAGAATTTGTGGCTCACCTAAAACCAATGAGTCAAGACCGCAGGCAACTCGCATTAAATGGTTCACCGCATCCTGATTCATATGCACATAGACATTTTCTGTTAAGTCTCGTTGCTCTATGTTATGAAAATCTGACAACCAACCGAGTAGTGCTTGGGGATCAGCAGACTCAAGGCTACAATAGATCTCGGTTCGATTGCAGGTCGACACAATCACAGATTCTTTAAACTGCGAAGAATGTTGGAGTTGGTGCAATGCTTCTGTAAGCTGTTCTGGAGAAAACGCCACTTTTTCACGTAATTCTACAGACGCGGTTTTGTGATTGATACCAAGTGCGATGATGGTCATAGATGCCAGTATTGCTCGAGCCCTGCTTTAAAGCCGGCAATTTTACCAAAAATCAATCGAATATGGAAAGTAAGGAAAGGCCTTTGAGACAACTTCATTTGATTTTACTCATATTTTTATTAATTTTAACGGGTTGTGCGCAACAATTACCTCAGCAAAACGTAGCACAAGACTGGCAATCTAGGCTAAAACAACAAAAAAATTGGCAAGCGAGAGGTAAACTTGCATTTATTGCCCCAGACAATCGTCAATCAGCTAACTTTAATTGGTATTTAAAAGAAGATAAACAAAATCTGATTTTAACCAGCTTTGTTGGCACCCGCATATTCGAACTAGAAGAATTAGACACACATTCGGAGCTGACCTTTGAAGACAATGTCCATAAAGGCATGGACAGTAGCGATCTGGTTAAGCGTTTAAGTGGTCTCTCTCTTCCGGTCAATCAAGCCCCTCAATGGCTAACGGGCTTAGTTGAAGCACCAGCCAGCGAACTTGATAACCTTGGCAGAATAAGCAATGCACAGTGGCAAAGCCCATCTGGCCGAGTGTGGCAAATCACCTATCAACAATATAAAATGCAAGACGGAATGTGGCTGCCTAGCCGCATGAAACTCTCATCGACCAATATTGAGGTCAAAGTATTAATCACTTCATGGCAGTTTAAATGAAGACATTGACGCTAAGCGCACCGGCAAAATTAAATCTTTTTTTGCATATCAATGGCCGTCGAGAAGACGGCTACCATGAACTAGAAACTTTATTTACTTTCTTAGATTTTGGTGATGAATTAGCATTTACGCTAACCAGTAACCAGCAAGAAATCGTCATTTGTGGTGACACCGCCGGTATTCCACTCGAAGATAACCTCATTTATAAAGCCGCCAAAATTCTTGAGCCCTATAAAAAAATTGCGGCTGGTGTCGACATTCACTTAAATAAACAGCTTCCCATGGGTGGAGGTGTTGGTGGTGGTTCATCCGATGCTGCCACGACTTTATTGGCACTCAATGCGCTGTGGCAATGTCAGCTTACTATCCCAGAACTTGCAAAACTTGGTCTGCAGCTAGGCGCCGATGTGCCTGTTTTTGTTGAAGGTAAAACAGCTGTAGCCCACGGCGTTGGCGAGCAACTTGAGCCAATTGAGATCGCCCAAAAATGGTATTTGGTGGTTGCCCCACCCGTTCATGTCAGTACCGCGTTAGTCTTTACTCACCCAGATTTACCACGCAATACGCCTAAGCTAAAAAGCGGTTGGAAACTCTCGGATACGGGCAACGACTGTCAAACTCTTGTCAAAAAGCTTTACCCCGAGGTTGAAAAGACCCTCGCGTGGTTGCTAAAATATGCACCAACCAAAATGACTGGTACTGGAGCTTGTTGTTTCGCGGAGTTTGAAAATCGTGAGGCAGCGCTGCGTGTGCTCGAAACTCTACCTTCATCTTGGCAGGGCTTTATTGCCCAAAATACAAGTGAGTCAATTTGTCATCGACAATTGCGCGCTTGGCAAAACTAGAAGTAAATTGTTTAAGTTAGCTTGTTTTGACTTTTTTATTTCATGGTCATTGCATGTTAGTCCAAAAAATTCAGTGCCTGAGGAACCCTACCGTGCCCGACATGAAGCTCTTCGCTGGTAACGCAACACCTGAGCTAGCTCAAAAAGTTGCAAAACGTTTGTTTATTGAGTTAGGTGATGCCGTTGTTGGCCGTTTTAGCGACGGTGAAATTAGCGTTCAAATCAACGAAAACGTTCGTGGTTCAGATGTATTCATCATCCAATCAACATGTGCTCCTACAAATGATAATTTAATGGAGTTAATCGTCATGGTTGATGCGCTACGTCGTGCATCTGCTGGTCGTATCACAGCCGTTATTCCTTATTTCGGTTACGCACGTCAAGACCGCCGTGTGCGCTCTGCTCGTGTTCCAATTACTGCTAAAGTTGTTGCAGACTTCCTTTCAAGCGTAGGTGTTGACCGTGTTCTAACCGTTGACCTACACGCAGAACAAATCCAAGGCTTCTTCGACGTACCTGTTGACAATGTATTCGGTAGCCCAGTGCTAATCGAAGACATGAAAGAGCGTAAGTTCGAAGATGTAGTAGTAGTTTCACCTGATATCGGTGGTGTGGTTCGTGCTCGTGCGATTGCAAAACTGTTAGATGATAAAGACCTAGCGATCATTGATAAGCGTCGTCCACAGGCTAACGTTTCTCAAGTTATGCACATCATTGGTGATGTTGCTGGTCGTGACTGTATCATTGTCGATGACATGATAGATACAGGCGGTACTTTATGTAAAGCAGCAGCAGCACTTAAAGAGCACGGTGCAAAACGCGTATTCGCTTATGCAACCCACCCAGTACTTTCGGGCAATGCTGCGGAAAACCTACGCAACTCAGTTATCGATGAAGTTATCGTGACTGACTCAATTCCACTTTCTGATGAATTGAAAGCGCTTGATAACATCAAAGTACTAACACTTGCAGATATGATGGCCGAAACTATCCGCCGTATCAGCAACGAAGAGTCAATCTCTGCGATGTTTCAACACTAATCGGCACCAAAACTGATTAGCCAAAAAGCACCTCTGGTGCTTTTTTTGTTTTATAGGTTTCATTGCAAGTGCGTTAGTGGTATACTGGCGCGCCTTTTTTAGGCAGGGAGCTTGGTCGCGAGCTCTCTGACACATTAACTTAAATTATTTTGGAGACATCCATGTCTGTATACAAATTAGACGCTGAAGTACGTTCTGACCTAGGTACTGGTGCGAGCCGCCGCCTACGTCGCGCTGACAAAGTTCCTGCAATCCTATACGGTGCTGGTAAAGATGCAGTTTCACTAACTTTTGATCACAACAAAGTATTGAAAGCGCAAGAAGACGAAGGTTTCTACACTCACATCCTAACGCTAAACATTGGCGGTGAGTCTGTTGAAGCAATTCTTAAAGATATGCAACGTCACCCGTACAAGCCTAAGATCACTCACTTAGACTTCCAACGCGTTGATGCTTCTCAAAAGCTTCACACTAAAGTTCCTGTTCACTTCATCAACGAAGAGAAAGCAACTAAAGGTGGCAACACTATCGTTCACCAACTAACTGAAATTGAAATCACTTGTCTTCCTGCAAGACTTCCTGAGTTCATCGAAGTTGACGTAGCGACTCTAGCTGTTGGCGCAACTCTACACCTATCTGATATCAAGCTTCCAGCTGGCGTTGTTTCAGTTGAACTTGCTAAAGGTGCAGATCACGACCAAGCAGTTGTTTCAGTAAACGCTCCTAAAGCAGCTCCTGCTGAAGAGTCTGCTGAAGACGCAGCTGAGTAATTGTTCAGGTGTTAACACCTTGAATAATATTCAAATGCTTGTGGGCCTGGCTAATCCAGGCCCCGAATACGCAAACACCCGTCATAACGCTGGCGCTTGGTTTATCGAAGAACTAGCCAGAAGATACAACTGCCTCCTAAAACCAGACGCTAAACATCACGGCCTCACCGGCAAAGTGCTCATCAATAATCAAGAGTTTAAATTGCTGATCCCTACGACTTATATGAACTTAAGTGGTAAAGCGGTCGCGAGTCTTGCCAATTTTTATAAAATCCCCGTCGAGAGTATTCTTGTTGCTCACGATGAAATGGATTTAGAACCCGGTATCGCCAAACTCAAAAAAGGTGGTGGTAACGGCGGTCATAATGGCTTAAAAGACATAATCGCTAAAATGGCAAATAACAAAGAATTTATGCGATTGCGTGTTGGTATTGGTCACCCAGGACACAGAGACAAAGTCACGGGGTGGGTTTTAGGCAAAGCACCACAAGCTGATCAAGAGAAAATTGATGCCGCTGTGGATGAAGCAGTCCGATGTATGGAAATACTCGCAAAAGACGGTGTGTTAAAAGCGCAAAATCGACTACATTCATTTAAACCGTAACAGTTCACTGCTGCGATTGATTGAGTAATACCTAAGCTTCTCGTTCGCCATGATGCGTGCTTGAGATAATACGGTAGAAATTTAGGAATAAACACTATGGGTTTTAAATGTGGCATTGTTGGTTTACCTAACGTAGGTAAATCTACTTTATTTAATGCGTTGACTAAAGCGGGCATTGAGGCCGCAAACTTTCCTTTCTGTACTATCGAACCGAATACCGGTGTAGTACCAGTACCAGATGCTCGTCTTGACCAGCTAGCTGAAATTGTAAATCCTCAGCGTACTATCCCAACTTCAATGGAGTTTGTGGATATTGCCGGTTTGGTAAAAGGCGCTTCAAAAGGCGAAGGTTTAGGTAACCAATTTTTGGCAAACATCCGTGAAACGGATGCTATCGGTCACGTAGTTCGCTGTTTTGAAAATGAAAATATCGTTCACGTTGCTGGTCAAATCGATCCTGCTGAAGACATTGATGTTATCAACACTGAGCTGGTACTTGCAGACATGGATACTGCTGATCGCGCGGTTTTACGTAACGCGAAGAAAGCGAAAGGCGGCGATAAAGACGCGAAATTTGAACTTGTTGTACTTGAAAAAGTAAAAGCGCACTTGGACGAAGGCTTAACGCTTCGCTCACTTGAGCTAAATAAAGAAGAAGCGGCAGCAATAAGCTACCTAAACTTTTTAACGATCAAGCCAACTATGTACATCGCCAATGTTAACGAAGATGGCTTTGAAAACAACCCATTCCTAGACAAAGTACGTGAAATTGCAGCAGCAGAAGACGCGGTTGTGATCCCTGTATGTGCAGCAATTGAGGCTGAACTTTCTGAACTTGAAGAAGAAGATAAGAAAGAGTTTATGGATGACTTAGGCTTAGAAGAGCCAGGCCTAAACCGCGTGATCCGTGGTGGTTATGAGTTGTTGAAACTGCAAACTTACTTTACAGCTGGCGTAAAAGAAGTGCGTGCATGGACTATCCCTGTTGGCGCGACAGCACCTCAAGCTGCTGGTAAAATCCACACAGACTTTGAACGTGGTTTTATTCGTGCACAGACTATCGGCTTTGATGATTATATCGAGTTCCGTGGTGAATCTGGTGCGAAAGACGCAGGTAAAATGCGTCAAGAAGGTAAAGAATACATCGTGAAAGATGGCGATGTGATGAACTTCTTATTTAACGTGTAACCATAGTTACTACACGCTATTTCAATAAAAGGAGCTTCGGCTCCTTTTTAGTTTTATCAACTCTGCTTTTTAATCAAATAAGTACCTTGTTCTTCAGAGTAAGTTATAGACTTCAAAGGAATAAAAATTCACAGGTTTTGTTAAAAATTTGCAATTGCCCCGCTTGATTTGATATAAAAACAAGCCGTTTCGCTTAATTTATCTGCAAACAAACTGTGTTAGCAGATTTTTTGCAAAAAAGGTGTTGACGGCTTGGGGGCATATACGCATAATACGCCCCGCATCAGCGATGATGAGAAGTTAAAGAGATGGCTATGTAGCTCAGCTGGTTAGAGCACATCACTCATAATGATGGGGTCCCCTGTTCAAATCAGGGCATAGCCACCATGCTTTAACTACTACCAAAACTCATCGATTTTTTGTTGCAAAAAATATGCGGAAGTAATGGAATTGGCAGTTGTCTTAATATAGACGCTGGATTTAGGTTCCAATAACTAATGCAAAAAGATGTGCGGAAGTGGCGGAATTGGTAGACGCGCTGGATTTAGGTTCCAGTATCTTCGGATGTGAGAGTTCAAGTCTCTCTTTCCG
>NZ_SGPI01000020.1:0-17427 GCF_004208845.1 Pseudoalteromonas sp. CO348
GGTTCCCGAGCGGCCAAAGGGATCAGACTGTAAATCTGACGGCTCAGCCTTCGCTGGTTCGAATCCAGCTCCCTCCACCACCTTCTATTTTGTTATCTCACAACAAGCTTACATATATAAACGAGCTTAAAAACAATCCAAAACCAAAAATCAAATGTGCTGCCATACTTTTTACCCTTGCCTTATTCGGCTCTGGTAATTTAGATGCTGCGACCCCTGCACCAAAACAGGGTTGCATAATAAAAAATGGAAAAACACACGTTATTAAGCCAAAAACTAACGCAGTCAAAAGGCTAGGCTCAGTCAACCAAGGCTTGCCTACGCTCAGTAGTAACACCAAGGCGAATACAACCCCAATGAGATAATGCACGCCCCAGCCAATGACACGTTCACCAAATATTGGTTTACTACGCCCGATACCTTGATGCGTGAGTTTACCTTGACACAAGTGTCCAATCCACCTACCAACCAACGCATAATCTAAGCCCTTTATGGCAAACACGCGACTGAGCATAAATGCCCACAAATCCATAACGAGTGTTGCACCAACGCCAATCACGACTGCTGGCATTAACATCGAATATAGGTTTTCCACTATTTTTACTCCTCTTTTTTACTGACAGCCGCTATCCTACTAGTTCAAGTTAACTTTAAGTCAAGGGCAAGAATGGATATCAGTGAAGTAGCAAAGAAGTCTGGTTTACCCGCATCCACGCTTAGATATTATGAAGAAAAAGGACTGATCCGATCGATTGGTCGACAAGGGCTCAAACGTGTTTTCCCCCCTTCGATACTTGAACGTCTAGCGCTTATTACACTAGGCAGAAACGCAGGCTTTTCGTTAGATGAAATAGCGGACATGTTTACCCCCGAGGGTAAAGCGGATATTGATAGGGCGAAGTTACAATCCAAAGGGGATGAATTAAATGAAACCATTAAGCATTTAACTGCAATGCGAGATGGCCTCTATCACGCTGCCAAATGCCCTGCGCCAAGCCATTTTGAATGTCCGACATTTCAAAAGCTGTTAAAACGCGCGGCAAAAGCGAGGCCCGAGAAATAATAGGCATAAACAGGACACTATGCTAATGCTCAATCATCAAGTCACGACCGTGGTCACGTAGATAACGCCGAGCCATTTTATGGTCGTGGCCATAGTGCTTTGTTACCAAGCGCCAAAATGCGCTATTGTGTGCCATGACATGAAAATGGCAAAGTTCGTGCACTACCACATAATCAATTACCCACTTAGGCGCACCAATCAAAAGCGTATTAAACGCAAGCACGCCTTTAGATGAAAAACTGCCCCAGCGGCTTTTATAAACGCGTATTTTTAGTGTATCAAAGCGCGCTTGAATATCAGGTTGATAGCGCGCAATAACCATATCTACATAGTCATTTAGCGTTTCGCTTAACAGCGCAACTAATTCACGCCATTCATTTTTGACAGCCTTAAGTAACACCCTTTTGTTATCAAAATCAATTACAGAGGTCGTGCTTTCGCCTCTTTGAATGGTAAAGGTCTCGCCGAATACTTGCACAATTCCTGTTTCCAGTGGCCGAGGGCTCTCAGGTATGACTTTTAGAGCAAGCTTTGATTTTATCCAATCGGATTTGCTTTCCACCCAATTATGTAACCAGCGCTCGCAAACTTGCTCTGGTGCATACACAAATACTTGGCCAGCTTTTATTTTTATCGCAACGCTCTTACGCTTTCGGCTTTTCTTCAATTGATATTGCAAGGTAACAAATTCTTAGTCACTAAAGCATGCATTATAATATGAGCAACTTATCGGAGTCACTGCAAACGCCATGTAAGATGATGAATTTGATCAACAATGACAATTAACTCATCAATAGTGTGGTTTCTAACACTCTATAAATTAGAAAGATTTTTTCGTTAAATCACCGTATTTATTATTTTTGCTGCTACGCTTAATGAAAAAGGCATTTTGATTTAGGCAAGCTATGGCTGATAAACCCATTTGCCAATATGTGTCACCTGAGGGAAAAAAATGCAGTGAAATCGATATGGGCTCAGGTTACTGCTTTTGGCATGACAATAAATTCGATAAAGGTGGCTTAGAGCTAAGCCAAAAGCTTGAACGCTACGCCAAGCGCGGCGGTTTGCTGCAAGGCTTAGAGTTGAAGCGAGCCAATTTAGAAGGGCTCAATCTTGTTAACTTTGAAAATCATCATGGCTATGATCTATCTTATAGCAACTTTTATCGTGCCAATTTGAAAGGGGCGCACCTGTTTAATAATACCATTAAGCATGCGTCGCTAATGAAGGCCGATTTGAGAGAAGCAAGTCTGCACTGCTGTAATTTAGAAAGCACCAATTTGCTCGGCATAAAGCTTGAGAACACCCGCATCGATAATATGGAACTCGGCGAGCAATTACTGCAAGAGCAGCAAGCTTTTGAAGCTCGTAGAAACCGAGCCAAAGAAGACGCGGAAGACTTGTTTCTACAGTCCGAAGAGATCTATCGTTTACTACGTAAAGGCGCAGAAAACCAAGGACTATTTGAAATGGTTGGGCGCTTTACATACAAAGAGCTGCGCATGCGACATGCCCAGTATCCACGCTTTTCAAAACGTCACCTTATTTCCAGCTTTGTCGACTTATTATGTGGGTATGGAGAAAAGCCAGAAAATGTCATTCGCTTCAGTTTAGGTATGATAATTACCTGTGCATTTTGCTATTTTCTATTTGGTGTTTCGTTTCAAGACCAGATAATGCAACTGGACTTAGACAACAGTGTATCTGAAAACGTCATGGCGCTGCTGAACAGCTTTTACTTTAGTGTTGTTACCTTCACAACCTTGGGTTACGGGGATATTACCCCTGTGGGGATCTCCCGGCTGATCGCAGCAGTAGAGGCTTTTACCGGCAGCTTTTCATTAGCGCTATTTGTGGTGGTTTTTGTAAAGCAAATGACGAGATGATACTCATCTCGTCATTTTCAATCCGCGATTTCTGATTTCAGTTGTTCTAAAAAATCCAGCATATATTGGGTGCGGGCTTGTGCCTGCTCACGGGCTGCGGTGGTATGCATGTTATCTTTAATATGCAGCAGCTTAATGAAGAAGTGATCTAAGGTATATTTAGTATCGTCAGCTTTTCTGTGCTCACAAAAAGGGTCTTCTACATTGTAAAGATTACGCGCTATCGCCCCACCTACTTTCATACAGCGGCTAACACCTATCGCCCCTAACGCATCCATTCTGTCTGCATCTTGGACAATTTTGGCTTCTAATGTCGTGGGTGTGACACCGGCGCTAAAGCTGTGTGCAACAATGGCGTGGTGAATAGCCTCGAGTTTATCCGTGTCGTACTTCAACTCTGTTAGGAAGACAACCGCCTTATCTGCAGCTAATTTCGACGCCAGCGGCCTATCTGGATGATTTTTTGCTACGGCAACACAATCATGTAACCAAGCGGCAGGGATCACCACAGCGGGATCCGCCCCCTCAGCTTCGCAAAGCGACTTTGCGACTTTAACTACACGCTTGATATGAGACAAATCATGGGCGGTATCTGCACATGGTGTCGACAGCATAAACTCTTCACATGCTTTTTCTAATTCATGCATTTGTAACGTCATTAAGCTCAACTTTTATTAATATCTGACAAATAAACCCACACAAATTCAGCGGGAAAGGCATTACTGATTGTATGTTGCCACACCCTTCACTAAAATGGCAGCTATCAGGAAAGATTAGAGAAAATATATGACTTGCGCGCTATATCTGCAACCAGGCAGAGAAAAATCCCTTAACAGAAAACACCCTTGGGTTTTCTCAAAGGCCATTAAAAAAGTAAAAGGTAAACCCGCCCTTGGCGATACCGTTAAGATTTACAGCAATGAGGGTAAATACCTCGCGACAGCCGCTTACAGTCCAGACTCTCAGATCCGAGCCAGAATTTGGACGTTTGATGAATCACAACATATCGACCAAGCGTTTTTTGAGCAAAAACTCGCACGTGCACTCGCAGCCAGAGAATATGTTATCGCTGAAGGTGGTTTAACTGGCTTTAGATTGTGTGCCGCAGAGTCAGATGGTCTGCCAGGTGTAACAATTGACAAGTTTGATAACTACTTGGTTTGTCAGTTGCTAAGCGCTGGTGCCGAACGCCACAAGGGTGAAATAGTAATGGCATTGCAATCACAATTTCCTGATTGTCATGTTTACGAGCGCTCAGATGTTGATGTGCGCAAAAAAGAAGGCCTTGATAAAATTACCGGACCGCTTGCAGGCGACGCACCAACCGCACCAGTCCTTATAAGCGAAAATGGTTTAAAGATTGAAGTCGATATCATCGGCGGCCATAAAACCGGTTTTTATCTAGATCAACGCGACAGTAGAGCCGCGTTAGAGCGCTTTGTAAAAGACAAAGAAGTGCTTAACTGCTTCTGCTACACCGGTACATTTGGCCTTTATGCACTGCGCGGTGGCTGTAGTAAAGTAATTAACGTTGACGTATCGCAGCCAGCACTCGACACAGCTAAACGCAATGTAGAACATAATGAACTAGACTTATCGAAAGCTGAGTTTGTTAAGCAAGACGTGTTCAAACTACTAAGACAGTATCGTGATGAGGGCCGTCAATTCGATACTATCGTGATGGATCCACCAAAGTTTGCAGAAAGTAAGGCGCAGCTTAACGGCGCTTGTCGTGGCTATAAAGATATCAATATGATTGCCATGCAGATATTAAAGCCAGGTGGCACATTACTCACCTTCTCATGTTCTGGCCTTATGGAACAAAACCTGTTCCAGAAAGTCGTTGCAGACGCTGCGCTCGATGCCGGTAAAGAATTGTTGATTATGGAAAGGCTAAATCAAGCAGCCGACCACCCTATTGCAGGCAATTATCCAGAAGGCTTTTACCTAAAAGGCCTAATTTGTAAGGTCTATTGATTTAGCAATTTACAGTGGTATCGGAGGAAACTTCAATACCACCTTTAGGGCTTAGGTAATCTAATTAAACTTGGTGATTTCAAGCCCTACAATCCACTGCTCGTCCTGTTCTTGACTACAGCGGATCACGGTCGCGTGAGCACTAAGTGGCTGGATCATATCGCCACTGGAATCAATGAAAATGTCAACGGTTGAATTTGCTTCAATTGGGTCGCTCACTGTCACCGACAACCCTGTGGCGCTTAAATCGTGACAAACTCCTTGGTGCACTTTACCCGACTCAAGCTCGGTTAATTTTGCAACTGCATCCACCGACATACGCATAAAACGGCGTTTATCTTCATTGATCATATAATGCTCCTACACCATTGATTTTATTTTTTCTAATAGCGATTGCATTGAAAATGGCTTTACCACATAGGCATCGCAGCCGGCATCGAACCCCGCTTTTTGTTCTTTTTCGGACTCTAAACCAGACACCATTAATACAGGAATGTCCTTCGTCTCTGGTGTATTTTTCAACATTCGACAGGTGTCGTAACCGTCAAGACCCGGCATACACACATCAAGCAAAATAGCATCTGGAGGATCAGCAATCGCATTAGACAAGCAACTCGTGCCCGAGTTTGCATAGCTCAGCTCAAACGACCCCGACAGCGCCATTTCAAGCATTTCATAGTTAAAATACTCGTCGTCGACCACCAGCAGGTGCGGTGCATTTTTCCTTTTCTCTCGTGTGGACATATTCAATGCCGCTTCCTTCTCACAATCCAAAACTTTACTTCCTCATATAATAAAGTAACTGTCGTACTCTAAAATGCAAGTTTATATTTCGCACTCTTTTATCGAATTCAGAACGCGTTTAGCCGAAATTGGATAAGCCGTTCCTAATGTTTGAGCAAACAAAGACACGCGAAGTTCCTGTTGCATCCAAAAAATATTTATAAGCGACTCTGGTACAGGTAATCCAGAAGGAATTTTTGCCAACTTGTCTTGATAGGCTGCAGCAACTTTTTCCAATTCTAGTACACACAGCCTGTCTCTGTTTGGATCTACCGCAAGTTTTTCAAATCTTTTCTCAATCGCTTTCATGTAGCGTAAAATATCAGAGATTTTGTCAGCACCGTGAGCGGTGACAAAGCCTTTAAAGATAAGACCGGATAACTGAGATTTTATGTCGCCGTGCGCGGTGATCATCGTGAGATCCACTCTGCCTTTCATACGCTTGTTAATACTGTGGGCAATACTAAGCACAGCCTCAACTTGCTTCGCAATTTCGACTACAGTGTCACCTAGCTCAGCTCGAATGTGCTCTTTGGCTTTTTCAAACGCGACGTCATCTCTGATCTCACCAAATGCACGCAGCAACTTATCAACCCCAGCTTGCGTACAGTCATCAACTAAATCATGCACTTTACCAAAGGGGTTAAAGTACAATCCTAACTTAGCCTTATTTGGTAAGTGTTGCTGCAGGTATTTAACAGGCGAAGGAACATTAAGTAGCACAAGACGGCGCAATCCTGCTTGATGCGCAGCTTGGGCTTTTACTTCGTTATCAAACAGTTCTATAGCCGTACTTTGCTTTTTATCGACTAATGCTGGGAAAGCCTTAATCTCATAATTTCCTTGCTTTTTAGTATATTGCTCTGGCAGCTCGCCAAAATCCCACTGCTGAATATCCGTCTGCTCAATCCCTTGCTCTGCCACTTGCGAAAGCGTCTCGGTCACTTGCCCTTGCAACTTTGCTTTAAGTGCCAATAAATCAAAGCTATGGGCTATCACCTTGCCTTTGTCATCGACTACCTGAAATTGCATTTTTAAGTGCGGCTCAAGTGAACTAACATCCCAATCTGACTCGGCGACTTTGACACCTGTCATTCTGAGTAAACGGTTGGCCACCGCTTCTATAAATGAGCCTTGCATTACCTCAACGGCGGCAAGCACTGCATCGGCATAATTTGGTGCTGGCACAAAATTACGTCTTAAGGTCTTCGGCAGTGACTTAATAAGCCCACAAACCAGCTCATGTCTGAGCGCAGGAATATGCCAATCAAAACCTTCATCTTGAACTTGGTTTAATAGTGCCAGAGGAATATTGACCACCACGCCGTCGAGTGCTTGGCCTGGGTCAAAGTGGTAACTGAGAGGCAAAATCAAATTCCCTTGCTGCCACGTATCAGGGTAGTGGGTATCCGTGATATGTTCAGCGTCATGCTTCATTAATAGATCGCGCGTCATATGCAAAAAACGCTTGTCTTTTTGCTTTTGTGAGCGCCACCATTTACTAAACGCAGCACGATTATTTACGTCTTGTGGAATTCGCTCGTTATAAAACGCAACCACATCTTCTTCGTCAACTAGGATATCGCGACGCCTCGCTTTATCTTCAAGCGCCTGCACTTCTTCAACCAATTTTTGGTTTGCGCTTAAAAAACCTTCGCTCTGGCCTAGTTGACCATTTGCCAACGCTTCACGAATAAATATCTCTCGGCTAACCACAGGATCAATATCGCTATACACCGTGCGTTTGCGGCCAATGATGATCAAGCCGTATAAGGTTTGTTGTTCAAATGCGATAACCGCTCCAGCCTTTTTCTCCCAATGCGGTTCGCTATAGCTGCTATTAACTAAATGCTTGGCGAGCGGTGCAATCCAATTTACATCGATTTTGGCGTTAACCCGAGCATAAAGTTTACTGGTTTCCACAAGCTCCGCAGACATCAGCCACTTAGGGCTTTTCTTAAATAGTGTTGAACCGGGGAAAATATGAAATTGGCTGTTACGTGCGCCTTTAAACACTTGCTTTTGCTTTTCGTCTTTCACACCAATATGGCTAAGCATACCGCTTAGCAATGATTGATGGACAGCCTCATCGCTTGCAGGACTGCTATTTATTTTAAAGCCGAGCTCCTCACACACCGTAGTCAGCTGATATACAATATCTTGCCATTCACGTACACGCATATAGGCCAAAAAGTCTTTTTGGCATTGCTTTCTAAACTGGTTACGCGTCAGTGCTTGCTGCTGCGCTTCGATGTAATTCCATAGATTTAGATATGCAACAAAGTCAGAGTGTTCGCACTCAAAGCGATTGTGTTTTTCGTCAGCTGCTGCACGTTTGTCTTGAGGACGCTCTCTTGGGTCTTGAATAGACAGTGCCGCGGTGATCACTATCGCTTCCCAAAGCGCGTTGTTTTGTGCCCCTGACATCACCATCTTGGCAAGCCTTGGGTCTATGGGTAAGCGACTTAGTTTACGACCTGATTCTGTGAGCTTGGCTTTTTCTCTGCGCTGAGCAGGAACTATCGCCTCCAGCTCTTCAAGTAACGACATACCATCTTTGATATTACGGCTATCAGGCGCTTGTACAAAAGGGAATTGACTTATATCACCAAGTCCAAGTGCGAGCATTTGCAAAATAACCGAAGCTAAATTGGTTCTTAGAATTTCAGGATCGGTAAACTCAGGACGCCCTAAAAAGTCGTCTTCAGAATATAAACGAATACAAATACCGGATGCCACACGGCCACATCGGCCTTTACGCTGGTTTGCACTGGCTTGTGATACCGCTTCAATCGGTAAGCGTTGCACTTTGGTTCGATAACTGTAGCGGCTTATTCTCGCAGTACCCGGGTCGATAACATAGCGAATACCTGGTACGGTCAATGACGTTTCTGCAACGTTTGTAGACAATACGATGCGCCGTTGGCTATGGGGCGCAAAAATGCGGTTTTGTTCGGCATTAGACAGGCGCGCATACAAAGGTAAAATCTCAACGCCTTTTAAATTGCGTTTTGCCAGCGCATCAGCGGTGTCACGAATTTCACGCTCACCGTTCATAAATACCAAAATATCCCCAGGTCCTTCGGCACACAGCTCATCAACCGCATCAAAAATGCCCTGCAACTGGTCATTTTCTGCTTCGCCATTTTCTGAGTCTACATCTTCAACTGGACGATATCTCACTTCTACTGGATAAGTTCGTCCTGACACCTCAATAATAGGTGCGTCACTAAAATGTTTGGAAAAACGCTCAGGATCAATGGTTGCTGAGGTGATAATCACTTTAAGATCTGGACGCTTCGGCAACAGCTGCTTTAAATAACCCAGAATAAAATCGATATTCAGGCTACGCTCGTGCGCTTCATCAATGATGATTGTGTCGTACTGGTTGAGGAATCTGTCTTGTTGAATTTCCGAAAGCAAAATACCGTCGGTCATCAGTTTTACGTATGTATTGTCAGAGACTTGATCTGAGAAGCGAATTTTAAATCCAACTTCTTGCCCCATCTCGCAACCAATTTCCTCTGCGATACGGTTAGATACGCTTCTTGCCGCTAGTCTTCTTGGTTGTGTATGACCAATATAGCCATCCACACCTCGACCAAGCTCTAAGCAAATCTTAGGCAGCTGCGTGGTCTTCCCCGAGCCTGTTTCGCCGGCAACAATAACCACCTGATTATTCGCAATGGCTGCTTTGATGTCGTCTTTTTTCTGGCTGACGGGTAGTTGCTCAGGATACTCTACAGCTGGAATATTGGCACTTCTTGTTACCTTTAATTCTTGGCTTTTTGCTATTGCAGCCGCTACTTTTGCGACTACCTGCTTTTGCTTTTCTTGATCGGTAATTTTTTTCGCACCATGGAGGCGCTTTTTGAGGATGAAGTGATCCTTTTTAAGACATGAATTTAGCTCTTTGAACAGCGAGTCAACCTGCACTACACGACACCTTGTGATTACATAAAACGCCGTGTAGTTTATCAAATCAGATTAGACGAACCCAACTAAATTTGGTTAGGAATTGAGATTTTTGCTGTTATTATCAAGGCAACTCCTCATGGGTTAACTTAACAGCTCGTAAATTTCATCACTTTATACGTAGCGGTGACCAGAGACATAAGCATCATGTAAATGCTTATCCAATGCTAATAACACGTTTGCACGACTAATAACCCCAAGTAAGCGCCCTTCATCGTCAACTACCGGGTACACTTTGGGCTTATTGCAAATCATCAAATCTGCCATTTGCACTATGCTGTCTTCGCGTTTTACACACAGAGGCTCTTTTGTCATCACATCGGACACCACGCTATGAGACTCATTTTGATAGGTCGCCTCTAACATTTTTTTGAGACAATCCTGCTCAGATAAAAACCCAATAACCCGCCTTGCTTCGTCTATAACCGGCCCGCCCGACTGGCCGCTTTGTAGCAGCTTTTCTACAGCTGATTCTACGCGCATGTCCTGTTTGAATGTTACGGGGCGATGATTTAAGTAGTCTGCTACTTTTATTGATTGCATTGCTCATCTCCATTAAAAACGCCAGCTATCATGATAATAGTAGCTGGCGTTTAAAGAACTTGCTTAATCTCAACGAAATATTGTTTTACTCGCTATAAATACCAACATAGGTCGGTGTTGTTGACGACTTGCTCGCACGATACATTCCAGCGGTATTAAATGGCATGCTAATATTTCCTTTAGGGTCAACTATGATCACCCCTCCCGTGCCACCAATTGGATAAAGCGTATCAAAAATCACTTCTTGCCCCGCTTTTTCAATCGACTTGTTTTGATAAGCGACACGAGCACAAATATCAGCTGCGACATTATATCGAATAAAATACTCGCCATGTCCCGTTGCTGAAACAGCACAAGAGCGGTTATCCGCAAATGTGCCCGCACCAATCACCGGTGAGTCACCTATCCGTCCGAAGCGTTTCGCCGTCATGCCACCAGTTGACGTTCCAGCCGCTAAATTCCCCTGCTTATCGAGTGCGACAGCCCCCACAGTTCCCATCTTATACTGGCTCTCTAATTGTTGGTGTGCCGCCTGATAGTCTTTGGTCGCCGCTTCTTTCATCTGCAATCGCTTTTTCGCCTTTAGGAGCGATTGATAGCGAGCATCGGTGTCAAAATAGCTGTTTTCCACTAACGTAAAACCGCGTTTCTTAGCAAAGTCTTCCGCACCTTCACCACTTAGCATGACATGTACTGAATGCTGCATCACTTCTTTTGCCAGGTTGATCGGGTTTTTAATGTTCTTCACCCCCGCCACAGCGCCCGCTTGGCGATTACGACCATCCATGATTGACGCATCTAGCTCATGCCCTTCATCATAAGTATACACGGCCCCCTTACCAGCGTTAAAAAAAGGCGAGTCTTCAAGAATATTAATGGCAGCCGTCACTGCATCAAGACTTTCACCACCTTGTTCTAGTACCTTATACCCCGCTTCAACGGCTTCTTTTAATTTAGCTTTGTATTGTTTTTCTTTTTCTGGTGTGAAGTTACTGCGCTCAATCGTACCAGCTCCTCCATGAATGGCGATCGCAAACGGTGGCGCTTTCTCGTCAGCGACAGCAGCTGTCGCCGACAAGGCTAATAAGGCTGCTAACAAAGAGATTTTTTTCATTTTTATACCTTGGTTCGTTGTTAAACTTCAGCATGAGGTGAATTTTAGAACGATGCAAGCTTTCGCGTTAAAATTGTCAAGCTAACCTATTTACAGTGTGGTTGAAAGAAACTCATGAGCAGCAAGACACAACAGCAAATTTGAATATTTTTCAATCAATTCATGGTTGTTATTTCGACCACAAAATGGAAACATATTTATTACTTTGAAATAACTCAAAGTAATAAAATAACGAAATTCGACAGGAATCGATATGAAAAACATTCTAAAAATTGCAGCTTTTAGCACACTACTGCTTGGTACTGCTCAAGCCGCGTCTACTCAAGAGCAAATTAAAGTTATTGATTACAACACTTTTTATGACACCCAAGTAAACAATGTTGACTGCGGTGGCTACTGGGATGAGCGACGTGTGTGGGTATGTGACTACCGTACAGAGCTCGTTGATGTGAGTTATAAGACTTGCCACTACAAATTAATGTACGGTGAACCTTACGGTCCTTACACTTTATGGGAAACTAAAACCGTACTCGCGACACAAAGCTGCCCCGGAGGTTGGACTATTCCTGATCCTCATGGTTATCATCCCCGAGGTCAATATATACATCAACACAATACCTACTCAACTCAACAAGAAGAACACCGAGTAGCTTATAACTGTCGTTGGGAAACACGCTCGGTTTGGATCCCTCGTGGCGGTTCATACTGCCCTATTCCAAACGCTAAGTAATACCAATTTGCCTTAATACTTGCTCAATTTGAAGGAGCAAATTGGTGTAGCAGTTATAAAATAGCATGCACAAAAAAAGCGCTTCCTCTGGAAGCGCTTCTATCGAATCGTTTTATATCTAAAAGCGATTAGCTCGCTTCGCGCTGTGCCTTCATACGTGCAAGGCGCGCAACTTGATGCGTAGAAGTTAAGAATGCGAAGATCGGTGCTAAATAGCCACGTTTACGTAGCTCTAGGAAATCTTCGTCACCTAATTCGTTTAGCTTACGCTCATCCACAAGGTAGATACCGTTGATGTCTTTTTTCTCACCACGGATTTCTACCGTTAGCGTTTGTTGAACTAGAAGCTCTTTGTCAGCAAGATACTGAGTAAACGCTTCAGTTACGCGAGCAAACTCAACATAGCTAACTAACGCTTCTTTACGACGACCTAGGTATTCAGTTTCTTTACCGTCTTCGAAAAGCGCATTGCCTTCTTCTTCACCAACTAGCGGACTTGCTTCATCAATAACAATACCAAACTGATCTTGCTCTGGGTGCTTAACCAAACCAAACGGGTAACGTGCAGCGGCCATTGGCACAAAGCTGCCAGTCCACTTATCACCATCAACAAATAGGTTTTCACCAGGCTGAAGACCAAACATAGCAACCGCTTGAAATTGACCTGACTCAGTGTTTTTAACAAACGCCATTGGGAATTCTGTCGCTACACGCGCAAACTCATGCGCCACTACAGGCATTAAGTGCTGAGTTTTAAGGAAATCAACGTTCACGCCATTTTTTACTTTGATATTAGCGTGCTTTTCGTTGTGTAAAGGCTGCACTTGTTGTTCCGCCATAATACTGCTCCATTATTTTACGTATTTGTTACTTTATTTATTGCCCCTAAGGCTAGCGGTTTTCCGGGCAAATTGGAAGTTAAATATTTTTTAAGGTAGTTTAGATAAAAACTTCAATGAAGAACTTAGCTTATTTCGCATCAAAGAGTTGATAGCGCTGTCATAATTACGTACATTTGCTTAATAGTAGTCTATGTATAGTTTAACAGTAAAAAACAATGCAAAACCTCAAGCTCAACCCTTCCTTAAAAATTAGCGTGTTAATCGTCCCTAATACAGATATCAGTGTCTATGTCGTTGATGACTTCTTATTGGATACTGCGAGCGTGTTAAATTTTGCGCATAAGGTAGCCTACTACCACCCCATGTTTTCTGATAATTCCTTCTACCCGGGAAAAAGAGACCATATGCCTGAACCGTATATGAGGCTACTAGCATCATTTTTTAAGGATTACATGCTTCCGCGCATTTCTAGAAGTGAGTATCAATCAGTTACTTTTCATAAATGCTTATTATCACTCATCACTTGCCAGCCTGATGCGCTTATTTTAGACCAAAAAGTTCCGCATATTGATTCATTTGATGACAGAGACTTTGCTTTTGTACACTACCTATCCACAACCAACTTGGGAGGTACAAGTATCTATCGTTTTATACCTGAAAACCTTGTAGAGTTTAGGGAAAAAGATAAAGGAGTATTATCAGAGATGTTAATGAAAGCAGCAGAAAGTCCACATGAGCACTCTGGTTACCTAAATGAAACAACAAGTGTGTTTGAGCGCGTACTGAAAATAGAACCAAAGTTTAATAGGCTAGTTATCTACCAAGGGAACATATTACATAGTGCCAATATCAATTGTGCGTCTGGATGTAATCAAGATCCAAAAATAGGAAGGCTCTCAATTTCTTCGTTTGCGAGCGTGCGCTAAATCAGTTTATATTCTCAACATAATGCAGATCGATGTTAACACCTATCTAAATATTAGAAACAATGTCAGTAAAGCTAAAACTCTCTTATAGGGTATAAATAGTAACCTTCTTTCTTGATCAATTAGAAGTTATTGGTTGATAGGCCGAATTATAAGTAAGTTTTATTATTAACCCCTCCTCTCATGAGTTAATTGCTAATCCTTTTCCAATAAAAAAAGCTCAACGATTTGTTGAGCTTTTTCTGATCTTCGTGTCCCGTCCTAAAATGCGTTTACACATTTAGGATGGGACATTGAGTTATTTAGAAACGTACCGCTACACCAACTTTATAGCGTGCTTCACCTTCAAAACTCCAAACAGGGAAGTTATTAAGAAGGTCAGGGTTTGGCAACGTCGTTGATGGATTATTGTTACCTAGTTGAACGCTATCTTCTTCAGTTAAATTGATGGCTTCAAAAGTAACATCTAGATAATCTGTAGCCGAGTACGTAGCACTGAAATCAAGCTGTCCATATGCTTTATGTTCACGGTTACCATACCATCCTGGAGCCTCACGAATGATGAACTCAGAGCGCCAGTTATATGCTAGACGAGCAGAGAAGTTATCTTGCTCATAGAAAGCAACTAAATTATAGGTATTCTTTGACGAATCTGAGAAAATACCAACTCTGTCAGGGTAATTTTCTGCAGGAGCTTCAGCATCCGCATAAGTGTAGTTGAATGAATAACCAAAGCCATTTTCAAAAGCGTCTTGAATTTGGAACTCAATACCTTCTATCGAACCACCACTACCGTTTGTAGATGAGCTAACAGTCCAACAATCTGTGATACCAGCACCACACGGCGGCTCTCCTGCATCAGGATTATTTGTATAAACTGGAATATCAATACCAATTTGTTGGTTAACCTGTTGCTGTGTCGAAATAAATGAACTCACATCTTTCGTGTAATACGTCAAGCTAACCATACCATCAGCACTGAAGTACCACTCAAGCCCTATGTCAGCTTGGAATGCTTTGAATGGACTTAGGCCTACGTTACCCGTCTGAAGGACTTCATTTAATGGGCGGTTATCTGTATAGCCAGCCAAGCTTCGTGTTGCAAACAGATCAGCATAGTTAGGACGTGAAATAACTTGAGCAGCTGAAGTACGAAGAATAATGTCGTCAGCAACATCAATCACCAAGTTTAAGCTTGGTAGAAACTCACTGTAATCGGCTTTGTCTGTAGATAAAGTAGTATCATATTGACCTGTATCACTTAAATCGTAATAGTCAGACTCAATATCTGTTGAAATATAGCGTATGCCTACATTACCACGGACACCCTCACCGCTGAATTCAGCCATTGCATATAGGGCCATATTTTCTTCTTCAACAGTACCATATGCTTGAGGTCTTTGTGTATAGCCTTCTGTCATTGCCAAGGAGTCAGCAATCATAAGGTCCATATTTGGTTCCGGGATAATAAATCCACCACCAGCAGATATAGTGCTAGGATAATACTCAGATGCATTTCTCATAGGGCGAAGTGCAACATTAACATTAGCACCGTTACCATCCTGTACTACTTTGTGGTCAGCGTAACGGAAACCCGTTTTTATCGCAGAAATTAACCCGAAGTCAACTGGAAAGTCAAAATCAAGATTTAGATAAGTTTCTTCATCTGAGTCTGGATTGTATTCAGGAGCCCAAGTCTGTGGACCGATCACACTAGGTAAAATACCTGAATCAAATGACTGTTTTGCCAGATTATATCGCGTAATGTCACCGGTCATGTCAACTGTGCCATTTAATTCGCTACTATCATTGACCGTCCACTCACCGTAATTTGCTGTTGTTACATCACTATCCGCACTAGTATTACCGACACGGCCTTTAAATGTGAAGTTCTCAGCCTCGTACTGCCAATCAAGGTCAATAGTATCTGACTTCATACTCGCTTTACGAACCCAAGATTGATAAAACGCTGTAGCAGTTCCATCAATGTCTCGGAACGTGCAGTTACCAGAAGCATTCGTTTTTGTGCAAGAACCATCACCAGGGAAGATGATTATTTGTGAGTTAGCATTATTGGCGCCTAATTCTAAACTCGTTACATTTAGGCCAAATAATAAAGAGTCTGTCGGTCTATATTGCATTGCTACATTAATAGCCGTGCGATCTCTTTCTTGCTGGAATACAGTGGGAGCCATACCACCAGACCAACCTCCCGATGATTCAATACCATTTCGCTGATATTGAATTTCAGCAAGTGCGCCAGAAACAAGAATACCGAAGTTTTCATCTTCGTTTTTCCAGCTGTAAAGTCCCGAAAATTCAGGATCCGTTTCCTCAGAAACCGTACCGTAGTCAGCCTTTACGCTTGCAAATACTGTGTTAGCATCCAAATCCAATGGTTTACGTGTCTTGACAATTACTGTACCACCGATACCACCTTCCACTAAATTCGCTTGAGAAGACTTATAAACCTCTAAACCGCCAACCAACTCAGAAGGTAAAAGTGAATAGTTGAAACTGCGATCGACCGCTTGTTGGTCAAACCAACTAGTGGAAGCAACAGAATGCCCATCGAGCAAAGTACGTGTCAATTGTGCTGACGCACCACGAATTGATACTTGCTGGCCCTGACCGAATTGGCGGGATACACTCACCCCTGAAATTCGAGCTAGTGACTCACCTACGTCACCATCAGGGAATTTACCAACGTCTTCAGCAGTCACAACATCAACGACAGCATTTGCGAAACGCTTACCATTGAGGTTTTCTTTATTTGAAGCGCGAATACCACGAACTTCAATGACTTCTACGTTTTCTTGTACTTGATTTTGGCTTTGACTTTCTTCTGCAACTACAACGCCTGAAAAGCCCGCACCTAGTGCGATGCTGACGTTAACTGCAAGTAAGCTTTTTTTGAAATTATTAGCTAACACAGGATTCCCCTTGAATCATTTTGTTGGTTTTTTAAATCACTTCTGCCCAGTGATGATGACAACGCTGTCATCTAATAACAAACCATACACCCTAAATTACATATTCGCTACAATTTTTTTGGCCTGTTATTCAAAAAATATTCATATAGATATATATCTTATTGATAAATATAAACTTAAATATAGCCAAGATATGGTTTGTTACAAAAACGATTGGAGAATAGCACAAAAAATTTTGCTGCTGTAGAGTTTTAAGATGGAATTGTCTCAATAAAGGGACGTTTTAATTATCTGAATACACACAAGGGGATGTGTATTCAATTCCCTCATCAAGCTTGGGCAGAAGCTAAAGATGAGAATCAATATCAATGACAACGCTGTCATTATAGATTTATCTGTAAGTACTGTCTAGTTCTTTTAAGAGAATTTTTTATGACAAAGGCTTATAAAATCTACAATTAGCGAGTTAGCTATCACTATCTTTTGCACAAATTTGAATACCCCATTACGGGACTTGTTGATTTTCTCAGGGTCATGCTTTGAATAGGAAAAATTTATTGCTTTTATTCGTAAGAAGTAAGAAGTAAGAAGTAAGAAGTAAGAAGTAAGAAGTAAGAAGTAAGAAGTAAGAAGTAAGAAGTAAGAAGTAAGAAGT
>NZ_SGPI01000004.1:0-11835 GCF_004208845.1 Pseudoalteromonas sp. CO348
TGAAGGTGGCCGTACAGTAGGTGCTGGTGTTGTAGCAACAATCGAAGAGTAATCTCTAGATTGTCGTAACACACATAAAAAAGGTCGCTTTGGCGGCCTTTTTTAATGCCTTGTCGCTGTGATATTATATCGCGACAAAGGAAAAAGGTTGTTCTCTGATAAGAGTTCGGCCTTTTTTAATACCTCGTCGCAGCGATTTTATATCGCGACAAATGGAAAGGGTCGTTCTCTGATAGGAGTTCGGCCTTTTTTAATACCTCGTAGCAGCGATTTTATATCGCGACCAGCAAAAGGGTCGTTCTCTGATAAGAGTTAGGCCTTTTTTAATACCCCGTAGCAGCGATTTTATATCGCGACTAGTGAAGGGGTCATTCTCCGATAATGAGTACAGCCTTTTTTAATACCTCGTAGTAGCGATTTTATATCGCGACCAGTGAAAGGGTCGTTCTCCAATAAATACGTACAGACTTTTTTAATACCTTGTAGCAGCGATTTTATATCGCGACAAAGGAAAAGGCTCATTCTCCTATAAAAGCCTCATTTTTGTCATTGTGATGGTTATAACGAACAATCCGATAATGTTCTTATATTTGCTTTCGACAGCTTAAAATCCATATTCTCACCATTTAATCTCCCTATTCTATATGCTGATATCCAGCCACCAGTCACGTAAAAATTTGGTTAATTGCGTAAAGGTGTGCACAATAAGCCCATATAAAACCTAAAATTAGGGAGTGTAAAGATGTTAGGTCTTTCGGCTCGAACAATTTCTGCTGTGCTCAGTATCACAATGTCACTATGTACTTTTGCAAGCTTTGCCAATGTAGATAAGGACAGATCCTATATTTTGGCGACAGCCTCATCTGGTGGCACTTTTTACCCAGTAGGCGTCGCAATTGCGACACTAACTAAGCTAAAAGTCACGCCACAGCACGGTATGAGCGTGTCGGCCATTACCTCAGCTGGTTCGGGTGATAACCTCAAACTCATGCGTAATAAAGAAGCTGAGCTGGCTATTCTACAGGGGCTTTATGGTGCGTGGGCGACGCAGGGGACGGGTGCAATGGCACCTGTTGGCAAACAAGATTATCTGCGTTCTGTGACTATGCTGTGGCAAAACGTAGAGCACTTTGTCATTGCTAAGAAGTATGCCAAAACGGGCAACGTCTCAGATTTGAAAAACCTATATTCACAAGGGTTTGGTATTGGTAAGCGTAACTCTGGAACGGAAGGTTCTGGGAAGCACATCATGGCTGCACTGGGCGTTGATAGTGACAAATTCACTTTGGTGCATAAAGGTTACGCGGGCTCTTCTAGCGCCCTACAAAATGGTCAGATTGCGGGAATGAATATTCCAGCAGGAGTACCTGTCAGCGCTATTACAAGTGCTTATGCAGCCGATGCCAATGGTATCACGGTGCTGGATTTTACTGATGAGCAGCTAAATAAAGTCAACGCTGAGGTAGAGTTATGGTCACGCTTCGAGATCCCAGCTAACACTTACCCCGGCCAAACTAATGCAATCAAAACGATTGCGCAGCCAAACTTTCTTGCTGCACATAAAGACATGAGTGAGGAAGATGTATATCTGCTCACCAAGGCAATTTATGAAAATTTAGTCTTTCTTCAAACCATCCATAAAGCGACTAAAGCCATGGCGATAGAAAAGGCACTCATGGGACTGCCTGCTAAGCTACATCCAGGTGCGCTGAAGTATTATAAAGAAATAGGTATTGCCGTACCTGCTCATCTGCAGTAACGCCGCCAACTAAGTAAAACGGGATAGTATCTATCAATGAGTAATAGTAGCAATGAGCAAAGCACATTAGCAGCACCAACAGCAGCTCGTGAGAGGATCGCTTTTTATTTAGCGATACTCACGAGTCTGTTACATCTCTATTTTAACTTGGTCGCCACTTGGCCGGATAACTATATTTCAGCCATTCATTTCATGCTATTTGGTAGCATTATCTTGCTCACCTTGCCACTTAGAGTTGGCAAATTAGCAGTGCTTTCTAGCGTTATTGATATCGGGCTGTTTATCGGTTTAACCGTGAGCTGTGGCTATCTTGTTCTGTACAGTGATGCGTTGGCTGCGCGTAATTATGAATTTGCTACGGCTGACTGGATAGCATCTTCCACCGCTGTACTCCTCGCGCTTGAGTTGGTCCGGCGCTGTATGGGCTGGTTTATCCCGATGATGATCCTACTGGCGATGAGTTATGTACTGTTTTTGGGACAGTATATCGATGGCGTGTTTCATTTTGCGGGTTTAAGCGCAGAAACTATTTTGTTTCGCAATTACTTTGATGACGGCTTGTTTGGACCTATTGCTAAAATTTCTTGGACGTTTGTTTTTATGTTTATCCTGTTTGGCGCATTTCTAGTCCAAGCAGGAACAGGGGATTTTATCATTCGCTTTGCCAATGCGCTTGTTGGTCGTATGGTTGGCGGACAAGGACTTGTTGCTGTCGTGAGCTCGGGTATGATGGGCTCAGTATCAGGCTCTGCTATCGCGAATACAGCGGCGACTGGGGTGATCACCATTCCATTAATGAAGAAAGCAGGCTTTCCTGCAAAGTTTGCGGCAGCAGTTGAAGCCGGAGCATCGACGGGAGGTCAGCTGATCCCGCCGATTATGGGGGCCGGTGTATTTGTGATAGCCTCTTATACTCAAATTCCTTATCTTACGATAATTGCGGCGGCCTTTGTTCCCGCTCTGCTTTATTTCGCATCTATCGCCATCTTTGTACGTATTCAAGCTAAGCGTTTGAATATCCAGCCAGCATTAGAATCAGAGCAATTGAGTGCTTGGCAAGAGCTGAAGTCCGGTTGGCATCATTTATTACCTATCGTGTTGCTCGTAACTTTGATGATTTATGGCTTTACGCCAACTTATGCAGTCAGTATTGCGACGCTCAGTGTGTGTCTATTTTCTTTGTTTTCACATTCGCCGATGAAGTGGTCAAAGGTTTTGGCTGCGCTTGCAAATGCAACTGAAAACAGCGCTAAGACAGCAATATTATTGGTGGCCATTGGCATGCTGGTGAATTGTATTTCGATCAGCTCCTTAGGGGTTACTTTTTCTCTAATGATAAATGAATGGGCGGGAGCTAGCTTGATACTGTTGTTGGTATTGATTGCATTGGCCTCGCTAATTATCGGTATGGGGCTACCTGTGACGGCATCATATATTGTGTTGGCAACGCTTTCTGCACCGGCTTTGTATGGCTTGATCAGCCAGTCAGCACTGGTAGAGATCATAGTAAATGGTCAACTCAATGACACTGCGACGATGATGATGAGTATGATGGCACCAGCACTAGGTGAGATATACAACCAGCCAAATATTACCACGGCTCAAGTGTTTACTATTTTGGCAAGCTTGCCGCCAGAGGCTATTGATATTATTCGCAGTAGCCAATTTGATGCCACGCATTTAGCCATGATGCTACTTTCTGCCCATATGATTATTTTTTGGTTATCGCAAGATAGCAATGTAACACCGCCAGTATGTTTGGTCGCTTTTACCGCTGCGGGAATTGCCAAAACACCGCCGATGGCAACAGGAATAGAAGCATGGAAAACGGCCAAAGCGCTATACATCGTTCCCTTACTGTTTGCTTATACGCCGTTTATCGGGGGAAGTAATTTCGAGATCATGCAGGTTTTTTTCACTGCGCTTGTGGGAATGTACGCTTTGGTAGCAGCGATATACGGTTATGCCGAGGCGAAGCTCAATAAGCCTATCAGGATGGTGTTAGCGCTTTTAGGTATCGCTTTAGTTTGGCCGCACCAAATAATCTCTGTAGATATAGCGGCGGCGCTATGTGTTATTGCTGTTGTTATAAAGCAAGTAATAGATAATCGCCTAACTTAAGCTTCGCTATGCACCATAAAGTAGGCCCCTAAATTGGGGCCTTATGATATTAGACGATATGCTGAATAGACTGATGTATTCGAGCAGGTAGCAGGGCTTTTAAGTACTGCTCTAAAGTATGTAGTGATTCTGTGCCGCGAATGCCAGCGGCTTCATCTTGTTCTATAAAGCCTTGCTCTTTTAGACTAGTGACAAATGCACTGAGCACTTTTTTGTCAAAAAACTCTGGGCTTTTGATACCATGCAAAGTTCCTAGTCGGTCGGCAAGAAGTGCACTTTCTTTTTCAAGCTCGCTACGACTTAATCCTTGATGACGCTTAACGAGGTTAATCGTGATTGCATAGCGTTCAAGCGTTAAGTGGATCACTTTACCTAGCATTTCTAATTGTGCCAATGCGCTACCATCTTTGTTAACTGAGGCTAGGTGACCATCAAAGGTGATTAGACCCTTAGCCGCAAAGTATTCAAAAATAGACTCTATATATCCTGTCTTAAGGTCTGTTAAGAACCACTCTTTTGCAAACAAGGGATACAACAGCGCTACCTCTTTGCGACACTCATCAACAGTCAAGCTGTAGCGATTGAAGAGCTGCTGAGCGATTAAGCTTGGTACGGCAAACAGGTGCAGAATATTGTTACGGTAATAATTAAGCAGAGCGCGTTCTTTTTCCTTAACACTAATGATGCTGCCGAAACTGTCTTCAATAATATCGAACTTATCAAGCTTAAGTGCATGATCGAGTAAGCCCTCAGAGCTCGAATCTGGCACCGTCGCATTGTCGTGATAAGGTGCATTTCTGTGTAGTCCAAGATATAAATCAAGCTGTTGTAGCAGTTGTGATTTAGGTAGTGCAAACTGCTCGTTACTCAGCAAAATAGTCGCAAGCAAATTCACTGAGTTCAGTGCTGCTGAGTTATTTATCTCAGTCATGATGACATCAGCGAGATCGGCAACTTGCTTGTTCAGCCAAGCTGGCTTTTGAGTTTCGGTGGGGTGGATAGAATCACGCCAATCTGGTTGATGCTCATTTAAAAATTGGTTGACTGATATCGGATCGCCAAAATTTAAATACCCTCTACCATAGTTTTTAAGGTTCTTAATCGCCTTAAAAATACCAAAGATAGACTCATTTTTCTTACTGTTGCCAGCCAGCTCTTTGAGGTAGGTGTTGATCTCCATAACATGTTCGTAGCCGAGATAAACGGGCACTAATGAGATAGGTCTGTCTATACCACGCAACATAGATTGCAGTGTCATTGCCAACATACCCGTTTTTGGTGGTAGTAGACGACCGGTACGACTGCGGCCGCCTTCGGTATAAAACTTAACGGAATACCCTTTGATGAATAACTGACTTAAATATTCCTTGAATACCGCGGAATAGAGTTTGTTACCCGAAAAAGAACGGCGAATAAAGAAGGCGCCACTACGACGGAAAATCGGGCCCGCAGGGAAAAAGTTGAGATTAACGCCAGCTGCGATATGCGGTGGTACTAAACCCTGATGGTAAATCACATAAGTGAGAAGCAAGTAATCCATATGGCTACGATGACATGGCACGTAAATGATCTCGTGTCCTTTGTCAGCGAGTGCTTGTACTTTGTCTGAGTTATTAACTTCAATACCATTATAAAGCTTGTTCCACAGCCAAGTGAGGGCCCTGTCAGCTACGCGCACCATGGCGTCTGAATAGTTTGCGGCTATTTCGTCTAATAACCTCAGTGCTTGTAATCTCGCTTCTTCCTGACTTAGACCTTTTGCCTTTGCTTCGTCAGCAATGGCCTTTTTAATACTTTGCGACGCTAAGATAGAATTAAATAGCTGCTCACGTGATGGTAATTTGGGACCGGTAGCAGCCAATTTTTGACGACGGAAATGCACGCGTGCAACGCGCAGCAGCTTATGTGGCAGCTCCTCAACATCTGCTTTATCGTTTAACAATTGGTTGAGTTCAATCGGGCGGGAAAATCGAACAAAGTTATCCCGGCCTGAAAACAAGATCACAAAGCATTTGCGTAGCCAGCTCGGTGTTAATGAGTTGGATAATAAGGTTCCCACACCTGGCTTTTCTTTACCTGGATTACGACCCCACAATATGGTGACCGGAATAACCTGCGCATCGGTATTGTTATCATCTTTTAGCGCTTCAAAAATCGCTTTGCTATGTTCAAGCGCATCACTTGGTTTATGACTATTACCAAAGACACTTGGCGGAGTCTGGATCCCAACAAAACGATTGAGCTCTTTGTTGCCAATTCGCGCTTTTTGAGACGGTCTTGGTAAACCAAGCTTTTTACACATAACGTCTAGCGCGACCATGTCTGATACTGAGTCGAGTCTCGCTACATAAAATGTGGGAATGCTGGGATCTAGCTCGTAATCCTCGATGGGATGCTCTGGCAATACTTTACTTTTAACAAAAAGCCAGTTGCTACAGCGAGCGATGGTTGTAAGCAAATAAGAAAAAATCTGCATGGGAATACCGAACAATTATCATTAGCCATAGAATACCAAGATTTAACTGGACTGACCATTTACAAAGGCGTCATCCATGTTTTCTTGTCGCAATATTTCACTATGGAAGACTAACAGAAGCGAACGCTTGAGTAGAGTGAATTTTGTTCTATGTGCTTTGTGTGAGTGAAATATTATGTATGTTCAATGTGCTTTATCTGCGGCGACAGCGCCTACGGATCCGAGCGATAAAATTACTTTGTATTAGTTGTTGCATTTATCACCAATATCACTATAATATGCAGACTTTCTTGACCATAGCGTCTAGGAAAGTAAATGAAAGGTCTGGATTTCAGGCCCTATGAACAGGAACTCCAATTGTGAGTTCAACGGTAGAAATAAATTAACAACCGACTTCTCAGGAATAATTGAGTTAGTCTCGGTCGTTTTTTTATGCTCTTTTTAAATGCTCTTTTTATTTGAGGTTTAAGAATGTCAAATCAACGCATTCGTATTCGCCTAAAAGCTTTTGACCACCGTTTGATTGACCAATCAACGGCGGAAATCGTGGAAACAGCGAAGCGCACTGGTGCACAGGTTCGTGGTCCAATCCCACTACCTACGCGCAAAGAACGTTTCACAGTATTGATCTCTCCGCACGTAAACAAAGACGCGCGTGATCAGTATGAAATCCGCACCCACAAACGTCTGATCGACATCGTAGAACCAACTGACAAGACTGTAGACGCTCTAATGCGCCTAGACCTTGCTGCTGGTGTTGATGTTCAAATCAGCCTGGGTTAATCGGAAGATTAGAGAGGTTTTAGGAAAATGGCATTAGGTCTAGTCGGTCGTAAAGTGGGTATGACACGTATCTTCACTGAAGATGGTGTATCTATCCCTGTGACAGTTATCGAAGCGACTCCTAACCGTGTTACGCAGATCAAATCTGACGCAACTGACGGTTATAACGCGCTTCAAGTTACTGCAGGCGAGAAAAAAGCAAGCCGTGTAAACAAACCAGCAGCGGGTCACTTCGCTAAAGCTGGCGTTGAAGCGGGTCGCGGCCTGTGGGAATTCCGTCTTAACGGCGGTGAAGGTGAATTTGAAGTAGGTTCAGAGCTAACTGTTGAACTTTTCACTGAAGTGAAAAAAGTAGACGTTACTGGTACTTCAAAAGGTAAAGGTTTCCAAGGTGGTGTTAAGCGCTGGAACTTCAGCATGCAAGACGCAACTCACGGTAACTCTCTATCTCACCGTGCTCCTGGTTCAATCGGTCAAAACCAGTCTCCTGGTAAAGTTTTCAAAGGTAAGAAAATGGCCGGTCAAATGGGTAATGTTCGTTCAACGACACAGAACCTTGAACTAGTACGTGTTGACGCAGAGCGTAACTTGCTTTTAGTTAAAGGTGCAGTACCTGGCGCTATCGGCGGTGACGTTATCGTTAAACCAGCTGTTAAAGCATAAGTCCTGGAGATTTAGTGATGGAATTAGCAATTAAAGGCGCTGGCGCGCTTGAAGTTTCCGAAGCTACTTTTGGACGTGAGTTTAACGAAGCATTGGTACACCAAGTAGTTGTTGCTTATGCAGCAGGTGCTCGCCAAGGTACTCGTGCTCAATTGACACGTTCTGAAGTACGCGGTGGTGGTAAGAAACCATTCCGCCAAAAAGGTACTGGCCGTGCACGTGCTGGTACAATCCGCAGCCCAATCTGGCGCAGCGGTGGTGTGAGCTTTGCAGCTAAGCCGCAAGATCACAGCCAAAAAGTTAACCGTAAAATGTATCGCGGTGCGATCAAGAGCATTCTTTCTGAGCTTGTTCGTCAAGATCGTCTAGTAGTTGTTGAAAACTTTGGTCTAGAAGCACCAAAGACTAAAGAACTAGTAGCTAAGCTTAAAGAACTTGAGCTTAAAGACGTACTAATCGTGACTGAAGAAGTAGATGAGAATCTATTCCTTTCTGCACGTAACCTGTACAAGGTTGATACGCGTGACGTAGCTGGCATCGACCCAGTAAGCCTAATCGCTTTCGATAAGGTTCTGATTACTGCTGCTGCTGTTAAGCAACTTGAGGAGGCGCTAGCATGATCCGTGAAGAACGTCTTTTAAAAGTAATCCTTGCTCCACACATCTCTGAGAAGAGCACTGTATCTGCTGAAGAAAACAACACTATCGTTTTCAAAGTAGCTAAAGATGCAACTAAAGCTGAAGTTAAAGCAGCTGTAGAAAAGCTTTTCGAAGTAGAAGTAACTGGTGTTCGCACTCTAAATGTTAAGGGTAAGACAAAGCGTACTGGTATGCGTTTTGGCCGTCGTAGCGATTGGAAAAAAGCATACGTTACTCTTAAAGAAGGTAGCGAGCTAGACTTTGTCGGCGGCGCCGAGTAATAAGGGGAGTTAGAATTATGGCACTTCAAAAGTGTAAACCAACTTCTGCGGGTCGTCGTCACGTCGTTAAAGTGGTTAACCCTGATCTACACAAGGGTAAGCCTTACGCTCCGCTATTAGAGAAAAACTCTAAATCAGGTGGTCGTAACAACAACGGTCGTATCACGGTTCGTCACATCGGTGGTGGTCATAAGCAACACTACCGTGTAATCGACTTTACACGCACAAAAGATGGCATTCCAGCTAAAGTTGAGCGTCTAGAGTACGATCCAAACCGTAGCGCAAACATCGCTCTTGTATTATATGCAGACGGTGAGCGTCGTTACATTATTGCACCTAAGGGTCTTAAAGCAGGTGATGCAATCCAATCTGGTGTTGATGCACCAATCAAGGTTGGTAACACACTACCTATGCGTAATATCCCTGTAGGTTCTACTGTACACAACGTTGAACTTAAACCTGGCAAAGGTGCACAAATTGCACGTTCTGCTGGTGCTTACGTACAGATCCTTGCTCGTGAAGGTCAATACGTAACACTACGTCTTCGCTCTGGCGAAGTTCGTAAGGTTGAGTCTGATTGTCGTGCGACTCTTGGCGAAGTAGGTAACGCAGAACACATGCTACGTTCACTAGGTAAAGCTGGTGCAAATCGTTGGCGTGGTATCCGTCCTACAGTTCGTGGTGTTGCCATGAACCCGATTGACCACCCACACGGTGGTGGTGAAGGTCGTACTTCTGGTGGTCGTCACCCTGTATCTCCATGGGGCGTACCTACTAAAGGTTACAAGACTCGTAAGAACAAGCGTACTGATAAGTTTATCGTACGTCGTCGTACTAAATAATAGTTGAGGAATTGCCATGCCACGTTCTCTCAAGAAAGGTCCATTTATTGACCTACACTTGCTGAAGAAGGTAGAGAAAGCGTTGGAAAGCGGTGACAAGAAGCCAATTAAAACTTGGAGCCGTCGTTCAATGATCATACCTAACATGATCGGATTGACCATCGCTGTCCATAATGGTCGTCAGCACGTTCCTGTGTTCATCACAGACGAAATGATCGGTCACAAACTGGGTGAATTTGCACCTACACGTACTTACCGCGGTCACGCTGCGGATAAGAAAGCTAAGAAGCGTTAATCGGAGGGTATGATGGAAGCATTAGCTAAACACAAATTCGCCTCTGGTTCGGCGCAGAAAGCACGTCTAGTGGCAGATCAGATCCGTGGACTTCCGGTTGATCGCGCGCTAGAAATCCTGGCGTACAGCCCGAAGAAAGCGGCTGTATTAGTTAAGAAAGTACTTGAGTCTGCTATCGCGAACGCGGAGCACAACGAAGGTGCTGACATTGATGAGCTTAAAGTGGCTAAAGTATTTGTAGACGAAGGTCCTACAATGAAACGTATTATGCCACGTGCTAAAGGACGCGCAGACCGCATCCTTAAGCGTACAAGCCACATCACTGTTGTGGTATCGGATAGCTAGGAGATATAAGTAATGGGACAAAAAGTTCATCCTACTGGTATTCGCCTAGGTATCTCAAAGCCTTG
Organism: Pseudoalteromonas sp. CO348; assembly: GCF_004208845.1. Classification (NCBI taxonomy): domain Bacteria; kingdom Pseudomonadati; phylum Pseudomonadota; class Gammaproteobacteria; order Alteromonadales; family Pseudoalteromonadaceae; genus Pseudoalteromonas; species Pseudoalteromonas sp. CO348. The sequence goes on from NZ_SGPI01000004.1 coordinate 10,269, forward strand.
GGTATCTACTTGGTACGCGAATACAAAAGATTTCTCTGAACAGCTTTTTGGCGATCACAAAGTACGTCAATACCTTACTAAGGAATTGAAAAGTGCTTCTGTAGCTAAGATCGTTATCGAGCGTCCAGCTAAATCAATCCGTGTAACAATTCACACAGCTCGTCCTGGTGTTGTTATCGGTAAAAAAGGTGAAGATGTTGAAAAGCTTCGCCAAGCTGTAACTAAGCTTGCTGGTGTACCTGCGCAAATCAACATCGCAGAAGTACGTAAGCCAGAGCTAGATGCACAGTTAGTTGCTGACGGTATCTCTTCTCAGCTAGAGCGTCGTGTTATGTTCCGTCGTGCTATGAAGCGCGCAGTACAAAACGCAATGCGCCTAGGTGCTAAGGGTATCAAAGTTGAAGTAAGCGGCCGTCTAGGCGGTGCTGAAATCGCACGTTCTGAGTGGTACCGTGAAGGCCGTGTACCTCTACACACTCTACGTGCTGATATCGACTACGCAACTTCAGAAGCTTTGACCACTTACGGTATCATCGGTGTTAAGGTTTGGATCTTCAAAGGCGAAGTAATTGGTGGTCTTCCACTAGTTCAAGAGCAAGAGAAGCCAGCTAAACGTGCGCCGAAGAAAGCTAAAAAAAGTGCTAAGTAAGAGGTAGCGACTAATGTTACAGCCAAAACGTACAAAATTCCGTAAGGTACACAAAGGCCGCAACCGTGGTCTGGCTACCAGCGGTAACAAAGTTAGCTTCGGTTCTTTCGGCTTGAAAGCGACTGGCCGTGGCCGTATGACTGCTCGTCAAATCGAAGCAGCTCGTCGTGCTATGACACGTCACGTCAAGCGTCAAGGTAAAATCTGGATCCGTGTATTCCCAGATAAGCCAATTACAGAGAAACCGCTTGAAGTTCGTATGGGTAAAGGTAAAGGTTCTGTTGAATACTGGGTTGCTGAAATTCAGCCTGGTAAAGTACTTTACGAGATGGAAGGTGTTTCAGAAGAGCTTGCTCGCGAAGCATTCGACCTAGCTGCTCGTAAATTACCTTTCAAAACAACATTTGTAACTCGGACGGTAATGTAATGAAAGCTAGCGAACTTAAAGACAAAAGCGTAGAAGAGCTAAATGCTGAACTTCTAGAGCTTCTTCGTGAGCAGTTCAACCTGCGCATGCAAGCGAGCACTGGTCAGCTAGCTCAAACTCACGAGCTTAAGAAAGTACGTCGCAATATTGCGCGTGTGAAAACGGTTATCAACCAGAAGGCAGGTGCATAATGAGCGATAAGATCCGTACTGTACAAGGTCGTGTAGTTAGCGACAAAATGGACAAGTCAATCGTTGTTGCTATCGAGCGTCAGGTTAAACACCCGATCTACGGTAAGTTCATCAAGCGTACAACTAAGTTGCACGCACACGATGAAAACAACACAGCACTAGCAGGTGACGTCGTGACTATTCGCGAATGTGCGCCAATCTCTAAGAAAAAATCTTGGACGCTAGTTGACGTGATTGAACGTCCTAAGAAAGCTTAATTTTAGTTTTTAACTAAATTAGACTTTTATAAAGCCCCGGCAT